>JAMWCC010000102.1 GCA_023818375.1 Candidatus Omnitrophota bacterium
TGTGTAAATGATGATAGACAGATAATTTTAAGCCTTTTAAAAAAGCACTACTACAGACCAACATCATCCCAGAAAATCATTCAGGAATTGAGCCGCGATGAAGAAATGTTTGACGATGCACTTGCTGAGGAACTTTCTTCGCAAAATGGTGATCTTCTCGACCTGGCAAATCAGGCTCCAATAATAAGGCTGGTGAACCAGATTTTTTATAGGGCGATCATGATGCGGGCAAGTGATATTCATTTGCAGAGCTTAGAAAATACCTTTAAGGTAAGATACCGCATTGATGGAATGCTTCATGACATCCTTACTCTTCCAGCGAAATATCAGAGTGCTGTAATTTCAAGAGTGAAGATTATCTCTGACCTTGACATTGCAGAAAAAAGGATTCCTCAGGATGGAAGAACCTCAGTAAGAGTGGAAGACAAACAGGTTGATGTCAGGGTATCAATAATCCCTACCTTTTTTGGTGAATCAGCAGTTCTTCGTCTGCTTGACCAGTCAAGCTACAATTTTGGGCTGAATGACCTTGGATTTTCCGACACTGATCTTGAAAGGTTTGATCGCCTTATTCATTATGACCACGGAATTATACTTCTAACTGGTCCTACTGGGAGTGGAAAAACAACCACTCTTTATGCAGCATTATCAAGAATAAATAATCCACACATTCACATAATAACCCTTGAGGACCCAGTAGAATATCAGATTGAAGGGATTAACCAAATACAGGTCAATCCTAAGGTTGGTTTGACTTTTGCCAACGGTTTACGCTCAATTTTAAGACACGACCCAAATGTCATAATGGTGGGTGAAATAAGAGACAGGGAAACAGCTGAAATGGCAATTCAGGCATCCCTTACAGGACATCTGGTTTTCAGTACGCTTCACACAAATGACTCAACAAGTTCAATAACCCGACTTCTTGATATGGGAATTGAACCATATCTTATTGCTTCTTCTCTGATTGGGATTATCGCTCAGCGGCTTGTGCGATTAAATTGTTCAAAGTGTTCACAAAGTACTACCTATCCTGAAGTACTTTTGAGAGAAATTGGTCTTGATCCAAATAGTGATGGATATAACTTTATGGAAGGAAGAGGATGTGAGTATTGTTTGCATACTGGTTATCACGGAAGGACAGGTATTTTTGAGTTTCTCCAGATAGATGATGAAATTCGTAATCTCATTATGAAGCAGGTTTCTTCAGGTGAGATTAGAAGATATTCTCTAAGCAAAGGACTCAAAACACTGAGGATGGATGGTGCACGAAAGGTTGCTCAAGGTCTTACTACAGTCAGCGAAGTTCTCCGCGTGACCCAGGAAACCTAACATGCCTGTATTTTCATACGAAGGTTTTGATAAAAAAGGTAGGCGTATTTCAGGAAAGATAGAAGCAGAAAATGATGTTTCAGCGCGGCTTGCCATTAAAAATAGTGGTGTTTATATCAAAAAACTGCAACAAGTCGAAAATAAGAGATATCGTTTAAGAGAGAGGATTAGAAAAGAAGACTTTGCACTCTCAATAAGAGAACTTGCAACATTGATAAACTCAGGTTTAACTCTTGATGAAAGTGTTTCAGGTATTATTATGCAGATGAAGGAGGGGCGACTTCGTGATGTATATAAGGATATTCAAAAGCAAATAAGAGAAGGTAAAAGTTTTTCAAAAGCAGCATCAAATTATCCTGAATTATTTTCAGATATTTCACTTTCAATGATACGTTCTGGTGAAGCAAGCGGAACCCTCGGATTGGTTCTACAGCGTATCGCCGAATTTCTTGAAGAGTCAATCCGATTTAGAACTAAGATCATAGGCATCATGACATATCCATTAATGATGGCTGTTGTTGGATGTCTTGTTCTTATTTTTGTTTTTGTTTTTGTCACACCAACGATTACACGAATATTTACAGAGATTTCTATTAAGTTACCGCTTCCAACATTGATTTTGATAAAGATTTCAACCTTTACCAGACAATACTTTTTCGCAATCATCGGTTTTATAGGAATTTTTTTCTATCTTGCAAAAAAATATATTACTTCGGAAACTGGAAGGGGAAAGATTGCTACCTTGAGAAAAAAAATTCCGTTTTTAGGTGAAATATTTTTTAAAAGCGAGATTGCAAATTTTACCGGAACATTAGGAACTCTTCTTGAAGGCGGAGTTGAGATTCTCGCAAGTTTAACCATCGCAAGAGAAGTACTATCTAGCCCTGACATAAAGGAACAGATTGACAGGGTAAAAGACCTAATTTCACATGGCCAGAGTCTTTCATCAGCGCTCAGGAGAACAACCGCATTTCCCTATACTGTGATTCAATTGATCGCAGCAGGTGAAAAGAGTGGAACCATGCCACAGATGTTGATGAAAATTTCAGCAAATTTTAAGGAAGACGTTTCACAAAGGGCAACAAAATTTGTTATTGTCCTTGAACCTTTTATGATTTTATTTATGGCAATAGTTGTTGGCTTTGTTGTAATCAGTATTATGCTTCCTATTTTTCAGATCAGCCAGAGCATCAGATAGGAGAAAAATATGAGAAAGAAAGGTTTTACATTTATTGAGTTGATGGCGGTGGTTGTAATTTTAGGGATTCTTGCGATGTATGTTATGCCAAGAATTTTTGGAAGGGTTGATGAAGCCAGGGTCACAGCCGCAAAGGTTCAGATAAAGAGCTTTGAGCAGGCTCTCAAAATGTTCTATCTTGATAACAGCTTCTATCCATCAACAGAACAGGGACTTGAAGCACTCATTGAGAAGCCAACTACAGGAAGAATCCCAGAAAAATGGAGGGAAGGTGGTTATCTTGAAAAAGGAACAATACCACTGGATCCCTGGGGTAATCATTATATTTATCTTTCCCCTGGAAGAAATGGTGAGGACTATGAAATAATTTCCTATGGCAAAGACGGAAAAGAAGGTGGTACCGGTTATGATGCAGATATTTCAAGCAGTGAGATTGATGGTTCCAAAGCAACTGAAAAATAAGGGATTTACCCTTTTTGAGCTTATTGTTGTGATTATCATCATTGGTTTTTTTTTGTTAATTTAGCCCGATTTACGCTGTTTTCTTTTGAAGAAAAAAAGCCAGTGCCAGATTTTACTCAAATTATTTCTGTGTCTCAAGATACTGCTGTTGAGTCCGGCAAGTCTTGCATACTTTTTATAAACATTGAGGAACAGTCGTGGGTACTTGTTGACGCTGACAAGACGGTTTTAAAAAAGGTGCCAGATGGTCTTGAATATAGGGAAATTAGCAGGGATCTTAAAATTATTAGTGTAACAGTCAACGGATACAGATACGAAAATGGATGTCCAGGTATCATGTTTTTCCCTGATGGAAGTTGTGAATACTCAGAGATTGAAATTCAGGATTTTCAGAAAGGTAAGAGGTATCTGGTGAAGCTTAACCCTTATATTTTTGTTCCAGAAATAAACGAAATGTGAACCGATGAATAGAGGATTTACTCTACTTGAAGCAATGGTCGCGGTGGGAATTTTTGCTATTCTGGGCATTGTCTGTCTTGAAAACTATCTTATGAATGCCTCTATTGCTCAGAAAATTATTGACCAACAAACCTGTTTCATTCTTGCAGGACAAAAAGAATTTGAATATTTTCGTGATCCTCAGAACATAACAGAATCAGGAGATTTTGGTCAAACTGATCCTCAGGCAAGATACACGATTGAAACAAGTGAGATAGCACTTAGTGAAACTGTGACTGTTGACAGTGAGATTACATTTAATTTTATTGTGAAGCGGCTTATCGTAAAGAAACGGGGTTCTGAAATTTCATATCCTTTTTTAATCACAATACCAGAATCAGGACTATGATAAGAAGAGCTAACAGTGGTTTCACACTTATTGAAATGCTTGTTGTAATAGTGATAGGATTAATCATTATTTTCCTTGTTTATCAAACAATGCAAAGCAGCCTTGCGGTTTCTAACGATATCAAAGAAAAAATTTCAGATATACAAAGAACAAATTTTTTCCTTGAAACGTTTTCCAGCAGGCTTTTGAGTGCAATCAGTAACAGTGAAAAAGGCAATTTTACTCCTGGGGAAATAACATTTGAACTGGTTGAGCACAAAATTAGAAAAACAATCACATATTCAACAGAGATTAATGAAAAAGGAAAGTACGACCTGGTTGTTAAAGAAAAGGATGTTTTTCTAAACACAGAATATTCATACCCAGCAATTGTTGATCTTGACAGTGTCGAGTTTTCCTTTTTTGACGGAGAATCATGGCAATCAACTTGGGACAAGGAAGATTTTCCGAAAGGCATAGGAATTAGCATTGAAAGAAAGAATTCAAAACTGTTCTTTCCAGTGATGGTTAACTTACAACCTGCTCAACAATTATGAAAAAAATTATTTTTTCGCCTAATACTTCAATTTCCTTTTTTTCAAAAAGGCGAGAAAGAAGATTTAAAAAATCCAATTCAAGTCTTTTTAGTATGGAAGGTGGTTTTATTCTTGTTTTAACACTTGGATTTCTAGCAATACTTGCTGCAAATGCACTCATTCTCACAGAATTTGTAAATCGAAGAATGGAGCTTCATCACAACCAAAAAACGAGGTTCCTTGTTGAGAAACTTGCATCAGCAGGGATAACTGCTGCCGAGTCAATACTACTTATGGACACCAACACATATGACTGGTTTTCTGACATCTGGGTAAAACCCAAACATATGGAATTTCCGGAAGGAAGCGTCGATATTACAATTGAAGCACTTGATACAAGATTCAATGTCAACAGCATTATAAATCGAGATAAATCTTTTAATACTCAGGCATCAACAATTTTCAGTAATTTACTTTCTGTAATGGGTTTTTCGTCTTCGCT
This sequence comes from Candidatus Omnitrophota bacterium, assembly GCA_023818375.1. Lineage (GTDB taxonomy): Bacteria > Ratteibacteria > UBA8468 > B48-G9 > DTJG01 > DTJG01. The sequence continues at coordinate 4,857 of JAMWCC010000102.1, forward strand.
TCTGGATACACTTCTTGACTGGTTTGATAGTGATGATTTCCCCAGGGTTTTTGGTGCAGAGTCTGATTATTATGGTACTTTAAGTCCTCCTTATAAACCAACTAATGGTCCTCTCGATGATATTTATGAACTTGCTTACATCAAGGGTTTTACACCTGAGATTTTATTGCACAGTCCACAAGGAAAAGGACTTCTTGATTTGCTAACAACAGTTTCTGATAATAAAATAAATGTCAATATGGCTGACCCTATAATTTTGCAGGCTATGGGATATTCATCAGAATCAGTGGAAAAGATTCTCAATGAAAGGGAGCTGAGACCTTTGAGTATCGGCATTTTAATGCAGATCGACAGACAAACAACATCCTCCTTGACCAGGGTCATAAAGTTCTCAAGTAGCTATTTCAGGATTATTTCAAAAGCTGAAAGCAACAATATTACATTTACTAGATCAGTTATTGTTCAAAGGGCGAATAACAAAATTACAAGGTTGAGATGGGAGAGAAATTGAATCTTTTTGTTTATATCAGGGAGAGAGAATTTTATTTCTATTCAGGACCAAAAAAGGTTTCTGGAGTTTTTGAATCTGAACAACACATTTTTGATTTTTTGAAAGAAAATAAGGTTACACAACTGGTAATTATTTTCAGTAGGCCTGCTATCTTTATAAGAACTCTTGAATTTCCATTTTCGTCCCTAAAAAAAATTTCCCAGGTTATACCCGAAGAAGCAGCACCCCTTTTTCCTGTTTCTTCAGATGAACTTGAATTTTTCTGGTACCCTGTTTCAAGAGAAAGATCAAAGGCTGTTGTGACAGTGATCGCCATTGAGAGATCAAAGGTTGAAAAATGGAGAAAACATGCTGATGCGCGAAAATCTAGAATAAAGATAATATTTGAGCCATTTATCCTTTCAAGTTTTATTTCAAGAGTAACCATCCAAGATAGTTTCTCAGGTATTTTTGTCGACGATAATTACGTTTCAAAAACAACTGTCAAAGACAATAAAGTTATTGAAAGCTATTCTTTGTACACACAAGCTGATTTTCAAAAAGAAGAATTCATGACCATAATCAATAGCGGGGACCGAAGTTTACCTGTTGTTTGTATCTCAGAACCCGGCAGGTTTACTGAAAACATTCAGTTGTTTAGAATAATAAGTGTTGAAAAAAATGAATTCCCAACAATAATCTTTTCATTACTTGAATCACATCCACACATAATTCAGAGTACTTTCAAGCTTTATCCAGTACAACAAAAGAGAGTATCAATAAGTCCTGCTGTGTTTGCAGGCGTGGTCTTGTTTTTCGGTATTTGTGCCATGATGTTCAGACCCTATTTCATTGCAAAGCAGGCACAAGCAAGTCTTGATGAACTTAACAAGCAGATGGAGCAGATATTTAAACAGGCGTTTCCTGAAGTTACAAGAGTCGTTAATCCACTCGTTCAAGCAAGGGAAAGATTGAAAAATACAGGGGAGCTCCAACAAATCATTCCAAAGATTTCAATCATCTCAATAATGCGGGTAATTTCTGAGATTGTTCCAGAAAATATTCCATTCAAAGTTTCTCAGATGAGCTTACGTGGTTCAGATTTATTTTTGAGCTGTTCCACAAATACTTTTGAGAATGTTGATGCACTTTTTCAGATATTTACCAGATCGAATATTTTTCAGCAGATAAAAGTTGGTGGTATTATGCCTGAAGGAGACCAGATTTCTTTTACCCTTCTTTTAAAGGTTGTTGGAAATGCAAAGAAATAAGGCAAACAGTATAGTTCTGGCGGGCATCGTTGTTCTGTTAATTCTCTATCAGTTTGTGTGCTTACCAAACTTAAAAAAAATAAGAGAGATTACCAAAACCTATCAACAGAAGCAAAACGACTTAAAAACTCTCAATGAAATGATTTCCCAGTATAAAGAGAAAACCAAAAAAGAAAATCCAATCTTTGCGCCACCAGAATTCAATCTTTACCTTTTCATATCCAGATTGATTGAGACAACTGATTTAAAATCTCGTATTTCAAGAATTACGCCTGTTAGTGAAAACATACTTTTCAATACAAAAGAGCAACATATCAGCCTAACAATCGAAGAGATTGAACTTGCAAAACTTCTTGAGTTTCTTGAAGAAATTGAAAAAAAAGATTTTCTTCGTTATGGATACAG
>JAMWCC010000050.1:0-4855 GCA_023818375.1 Candidatus Omnitrophota bacterium
TAAAGAAATTCAATTCTTTGCTGTGTCCAGGTATTCCTTCGGGATGGAGTTTTGCATTCTTAAACCATCTTGCTGGAAATTCATTACGGCAGTCTCTTAAGTACCTTCCACCAAAAACACCAAGTTCAAGCATCTGTTGTGGAGTTAGTTCTGGTTTGAAATCAGGATGGAAATTTTTACCTTCTGGTTCTGACAGGTAGTACCTATAACCCTTTTGCATCTTATCATTGACTATAACAAGTTTCTTTTTCATTTTTAATAAATCAGCTTTACAAAATCTGTTTCCTTCAATGGCATTGAAAATTTAACACGGTCTTTTTCCTGAATAAAAGGAATTTTTCCACAGTGGGCTGATTCAACTGATTTTATGGCTTTTTTTGTTTTTACTTCGAGATTAATTTTTTCAAGTGGTTGCAGGGTGTAGTTTGCCAGGGGTACCAAAAGCCCTTTATCGCATTCCATAATGACTGCGTCAACAAGTGGTACATCGCACTTAACTGGTAAATCCAGATTTGCTGCCATTACTGGCATTAAAACAAAATTTCTGATGTTTTCAGGGTACTTCCAGGGATTATAGGAACGGCTAAGAAGCTGTGTTTCAGTTGCTATTTTATCAGGTTCAGGTGTCTGTATCTCCTGCGTTTTTATACCTTCTGATAGTTTATTTCTTTCAACAAGCGCCTGATATGCATACGCAATAGCAGGCAAAAAACCACAATAATAAACAGTTCCTTTCCCTGCTCTACCCGTTACAATCGCAATACTTTGATCAGAAAAATTCCCAATAATGCTGGAACCAGGTTTTGGGTTGAGCTGTTGTTTTACAGAAAGAACGCAAATTTCAGTCCCATCCTTTAATATTACTTTGTCCTTTGGACTCAGCCTATCAAGATATCTGCCACTTGAAAGGTATGTTTGAAGTTCCTGCAGTTGCTCTCTTTTCGCTGGCAGTATTTCCTCAAGGATGTCAATAGGCCTGTTGTAATGGTCTTTTGAACCAGCACCAGCAGTTAAAAATAAAATTCCGCCATTTTTTACCCACTCTTTGAGTTTTTCAGCTGCCTGAGGCATAATGTTTCTTCCTGAAAAATAACACACCTTATATCCAGCAAGCCCCTTTTCTGCAAGTGTCTGTTCAGAAATGAAATCAACAGGAATCTGTTTGTGTGTCAGTATAAGCCATGTAAACATTCTTTCAAATCCAAAGACATAGTTTTTCTTAAGGTCCCATATATCTGAACTTTGAGAATAAATAATGGCAATTTGTGATTGAATCTTTTTTGCTGGTACGAGCAGATCTTCAGCCCAGCCAATCTCCCTGATTATTTCTGCCTGGCTGTACCATTTTTCAGGGTGTGAATACAATGCTGAACAACGCCAGGGCGGGCCTCCCTCATGACCTGCCCATGATGGTCCATAGTAAAAACTCTGAAATACCTTGACATTCCTTGCAACCTGGCTGGCAGTTATTGTTTTGATGTCCCATGCCAATCTTCCAGCATAGACAATCAGGTAATGCCCGAGTGTCTGATTATTTTTCATTGCAGCAGAACGCATCAGTTCCACATTATAGGTCGTTGCTTCCCTCGTAAGAGAACCATTTCCCCAGTTTTCACTCCACAAGGCGTTCATTCCACCCGGCTCAAGAATTTCAAAATAGTCAACGCCCTGAGCATAAAAATTAGCCACATAGGTTGCACCATCTGAGAAATTCGGGCATGCAGGGATATCTTTTCCATAAGCCTCTTTTATCATATCTTTCTGAAGTATCATGAAATCTGCAAGAGCACGAGACCTGAATCTTTGGGACCAGTAATACAGGGCAGGGTATTGTTCTGCTTGTGCTTCATCCACTGGTTTTACTTCATCCCAGCTCTTGACCAAAAGATCAGCAGGGGTTTTACCCAATTTTTTAAGCCACTGGACAAATTTTTCAGTACAGGCAGAACAATTTGCAATATGGGATAGTGGCTGACCACCAGGTTCATCCATTAAAACTGCAAATGCAATATTATCAACATTGATGTTGTTTTTCTTTGCTTCTTCAACATTCGCAGTTATTCTTGCCTTCATTTTTTCTATATCTGGCTGGCTGTAGCAATCATTTTTCATAAACCAGAGTCCACCAATTCTTATTTTTTCTTTATTTGAAAAACCAAAGTGGTCGATTGTTTTCCACTCTCTTTCAACAGTCTTTCTGTCAAGCGGTACAATCCCACCTTCACCTGAATGAAAGGACGCAAAAAATGGGAAGATAGTGGGCTTTTTCCCAGTTGTTGGCCATCTGAATGAATCTGCAATTTTACCTGTAGCAAGAGCAATTTCAAAATCATCAGTCAATTTTTTTGCTCCTTCAGGGGTATTGAAGTCAGGCGGAATAATGATATGGATTCCTGATGGTTCTGCATCCCTTTCAATAACCTTCACAATCTTTTTTTCATCAGGTTCAGATGCAAACTCAAATTTTACCTTAAACCTTGGAAGAACTTCTGAGTAAGTGGCGCGGGGTGAAATAAGAAGGTTAACGCCAACATCCCAGTACATCAGTTTTGCAATGTTAATCCAGTCGGTTTTTGTATTGTTTTCAAATCTTTTTCTTCCTTTAGCAGGGGAAATTCCAGCATCAAGACCATCAGGGGTTAATGAAAAATGTCCATACCACGGACTTCTGTAGTAGTCTGCAAATATGTGAATATAAAATGGCTTTTCATAACAATCACCCACAGTGACTCGCACATAGATTCCTGGTCCATATTCAGTGTGGTCGGGTTTTTTTGAAAGATCTTTTGTGATTAAGACACAATCTATGCATCTGCTCAATGGGTGAACCGATTTTGGACCGGTTTTTGAAAATTTCAGAGTGATATTTCCCTGTGGTATTTCAGCATCAAGATAGTCCCAGACATAATCCATTCCAAGCCGGCTGTCTCTTGCTCTTTCTCTGTCAGATGCAGTGTCAAACTCTTTTGAGGCGATTTCATTATCACCATGAAAAACTGAAAGTTTGAAAGTCCCCCGGACATCAGGCTTTTGAGAGTATCTTACCCAGATTCTGTAAAGACCCTTTTCGAGTATATTTACTTCCTGAGAGGCGACTGAATCAAAAGGGCCTGAAGAACCCTGGAGAACTCTTAATCGTGAAGCAGAACGGGCTACATTTCCTTCTGCAATCTTCCAGCCAGTACCAGAAACATTGAAATTTTCAGCTTCCATGAAGATGTCTCCGAGAAGGAAATTAACGGACAAAAGCACTGATAAAACAATAAGCTTTGTGAATAAGATATTCTTCTGAATATTCATTTTGTCCCCTTTTTTAAGTAAATAGTAACGCATTAAACCCGGGAAGTCCAATAAAATATTTTTTTGTGATAGTATTTAATATACACAATCAGGAGGAAAATTGGAAAATGTGAACAAAGAATGGAATGCAGATATTGCATGTAAATACTGGCCAGACCAGCGCGGTCACTGGGTACCTGTTTCATGGAAAGAACACCTTTATGAATTCAATATTTTTTATGATGGGACCATTCTGGCAAATCCCACAGGGCTTGGAATGAACTTAAATGTTTTACCAGAAGATCAGATTTTTGCTTCTGAACTTAGAATCAGGTTTATGACGAGAAATCCAGTTGTGCAGCAGAGTTCTGATTCTCAACCGGATACTTCATTGTGCGATAACTCTCTTATGCAGCTACTGAATCCTGATGGAAGGCATATAGCATCGTGGGAAAAGTGCAAGGCACCTGTCTATGTGATTGAGCAGTTAGTTCTTCGCGCACCAATCGTGGTCAGGCAAAAACAGTTTGCACATATTCCGGGTGGAAAATCTGTTAAGACAGGTATTGAACCACTGTTTTTGTGGGTAAGATTTGAAATAGCGGATGTTATAGATGAAATCAATTGTTTCAAAGAAATATATGCGTGTTTGACAGTTCTTTCACCATCTTTAATTGTTGGGATGGGTTCATACAATAACATTACATTTAACTATGGTTTTGGAGTTCCAGGATATCCTGTTGCGCTGAATTATGCTGGAGACGCGAATCTGAAAAATCCCGGCTATCTTAGAATCAATTCGCCTTCTCCGCACACACATCTTTTTGGTTCTTTTAGTAGTGGAAAAAGAAATCGTCTTGCATTTCCTTGTAACCAGGAAAATATTTCAGTGCAATTTGCAAGGAGTCGTTTCTTTTCGTCTTCAAATGAAAACTTGGGCCATCTTATTGTCAGGATACCTGTAAAGATAGGAGCAAAGGTTGATTTTGTTTATCCTTTTGTCCCTGTGGAAGATGAAGTTATTGAAGAAGAATTGTTACTTGGATATGATGAAGCATTGAAGCAGGCAGAAAAATTCTGGAGCAAGGAGTTGAAAACAAAAACATCCGTTAGAATGAGCGAACCACTTCTTCAGGGCTGGGTAGACAATTTCCCTCGTCTTACCGCGATGATCGCGCAAAAAGTTCCATCAACACCACTTACGTATCTTCCTTCAGGCAGTTACTGTTATGAGGCAGCCTGGCCTACACCTTTTTCAATGCAGATGTACGCGCTTGATTTTCTTGGATTTGGTAAGGAGGTTGAAAAATATTTAGAGCCTTACAGATTGACTCAGGGGAAGAAAAAACCACCGAGCCCCTATCTTGACAAACACCCTGGATATTTTGGAAGTCCACCAGAACTATCAGCGATTGACTGGATAACAGACCACGCAGCAATTTTATGGGCAGTGACAAACCATGCTCTGGTTTATGCAGATAAAAAGTTTATTGAAAAGTGGACCCACCCTGTAGTGAGAGCATGTAAATTTATCTGTGATGCAATAGAAATGAAGGTAGACGGTTCTTATAGTGGC
>JAMWCC010000050.1:4865-6918 GCA_023818375.1 Candidatus Omnitrophota bacterium
CTGTGATGCGATAGAGATGAAGCTAGACAGTTCTTATACTGGCATTCTGCCACCAGCAGTATCCAATGATAGTGGATGGTGTAGTCAATCGGTCTGGAACGATGCCTGGTATCATAAGGCATTTAAAACTGCTTGTCTGTTTCTGAGAAGCATCAATCATTCTGAAGCAGAGTATTTTTCAAAAAAGGTTCAGGAATACCGGGACAGATTCAGAGAAGTATTTCTTGAGGAAGTAAAAAAAGCAAGAAAATGGCAGGCAAAAGATGGTAGTTTGTATCCATTGATTCCTGCTGTCGTGTCAGGTGGCACAGGTATGGAAACGTCTCATGCATTCTATCTTGATACATGTCCGCTTGTGCTTGTATTTGGTGAATTGTTTAATGCCGATGAACCTGAAATGGTATCAGCAATAAAATGGTTCAGAGAAGGTCCACAGTGGAGAATGTACAGGCGACTTTCGAGCGAGTGGCAGCCAGCTGTTTTAGATTATGAAATTTCGTCATGTGAGCCCTGTTTTTCCTGGAACATTTTCCATTCCCTTCAGCTGGGCGACAGGGAGAAATTTACCATGGGACTTTTTAGCCTTTTTGCAGCAGGCGCATCAAGACAGAATTTTATTTCCTGCGAAACGAGAAATGGAGTCAGTGGGAACTGTTTTTCTCATGGGCTGGCATTTATTCTAACAAGGATGAGCGTTATCCAGGAAGAAGATAAAGACCTTCATCTTTTTAAAATGGTTCCGCTTGCTTTTCTTTCAGATAACGGATTTTGCTGGAAGAATATACCGACTTATTTTGGGTTCATTTCAATTTCAGCGAAAAGGCAGGATAAAAAGTTTATTATAGATTATAGAGGGCCGAAAAGAATCAGGCCGAGGAGTACATTTCTTCATATCCCGCCAGCAGACTTTGAATGGATTGTTGTGAACGGAAAAAGTATAAGGTATTCAGGTGAAAAATTTCTGAAAATCTAAAAAGGAAGAAAATGAAACTGAAACTTGCAATTGTTGGGTTCAGACACGGACATATCTATGATATCGTTGCAAGGGCAAAAAATAACCCTGAGATTGAACTGGTGGCTGCATGTGAACAACACCAGCAGACAAGACAATATGTTGAGAAAACCGGAATTGCGAAAATCACGCACACTGATTATAAAAAGATGCTGGAAACAGTTGAATGTGATATTGTTGCCATAGGAGATTGCTATGGAAAAAGGGGGCAAATTGCCGTAGATGCCCTTGAAAAAGGAAGACATGTTATCTCTGACAAGCCATTGTGTACAAGAATTTCTGAATTACTTGAAATTGCCAGGATTGCTTACAAGAAAAATTTAAAGGTTGGCTGCCAGCTAAATATGAGAAACATGGCTCAGTTTATTGGTCTGCGCAATCTCATAAAATCAGGCGATATTGGAGAAATTCACAGCATAATTTTTACAGGTCATCACCCTTTGATGATTGACTCAAGACCTTCCTGGTATTTTGAACCTGGTATGCATGGTGGTACGATCAATGATATAGGAATTCATGCAATTGATTATATATTATGGGCAACAGGAATGAGATTTACAAAGATAAACGCTGCAAGGTCATGGAATGCTTTTGCAAAAAAATATCCGCATTTTAGAGATGCGGGTCAGATGATGCTGACAATGGAAAATGGCTGCGGGGTACTGGGAGATGTTTCTTATTTTGCACCTGATAGCCATGGTTATAACCTACCTTTTTACTGGAGATTCACTGTTTACGGAACAGGCGGGATTGCAGAAACAACAGCCACAGCAACGAGTATTTTGTTTGCGCGGGCAGGAGAAAAGGAAATTAAAAATATTAATCTGCCTGAGCCTGACGATGGTGGATATTTAAGAGATTTTATTGACGATATAAAAGGAAAAACAACTTCAGAGAAACTGAAAACCAAAGATATTATCATGGCTTCTTATATTACGCTTTTGATTCAGGATGCAGGAGATGCAGGAAAGAGAGAAGTTTTATTGAATGAACCAGATTTTTTAAGGATAATTGATAAAAAGGGATAATATCGTAGTTTTA
>JAMWCC010000082.1:0-8912 GCA_023818375.1 Candidatus Omnitrophota bacterium
CTTCTGTATCTTGTCCATACATATTGAGAATAATTTTTTTGCCTAACTCGTAAGATAAATCCCTTACCATCCTTGGGAACCTATTGAATACTCTTTCAACCGGTACCATTCTTACCTTCATAACAGCATCATGTAAATTAGTAGTTATTCTTTCTAGATATTCAATAGCACTTGCAGTTTCAGAGTTTCTGTTATCTGCCTCTAATCCTTCAAGGCGGGTTTTTATGATTATAAGTTCACTTACTAAATTCATTAAATTATCCAATCTGTCTATATCTACTCTTACACTTTTTGAAGTTTTATTACTGCTTTGAGATTTCTTGATGTTCTCAAAACTTTGAGATTGTGAAGAAGATACCTCTTTGACAAATCTTTCCCCTTCTTTATTTAAATCAATGTTTATTAGTTCCACTTCCACCTTGTTAACCTCAGCAATAGACAATAACCTTTCTTCAATACTTTCTTTATCTTCTTTTGTAATGATGTGAACAGTGAAGCTATCCTCAAATTTTTCATCTTCCCTATATTTACCAGTGAGAATTCCCCTTGCTAAACTTGAATATGTGATAACTCCGATTTTCTTTTCAAGGCAGAAAGGTAGTTCTTCTTTCTCAACATCCCTGTCAAGCAGGTTATAAAGTGGTTGAAGGCACTCAATATCCATATATCTTAAATACATGCTCATCTGATGCACATTCATATTGCTTACGCCAATCCAGCGAATCTTACCCTGTTTCTGAAGTGTTATCAATGCTGCAGCCACTTCTTCAGGTCTTGTCAATGGATCCCAGGCATGAATTTGATAAAGGTCTATGTAATCCGTATTTAATCTTTTCAAAGATGCTTCGCATTCTCTGATAATGTAATCGTAACTGGTGTCAGGGTATCTTCTGGCAGGGTCTGTAAAATTCCAGTAAAATTTAGTCGCAATGATCAATTTTTGCCTGCATTTGTGTTTTTTTAGAAACTCCCCAAGGGTAATTTCTGCAAACCCATCTCCATAAGCATCTGCAGTATCAATAAAATTTATTCCAAGCTCTATTGCCCTTTCAAGTGCTTTATTCCAGTCTTCAATCGAGATGTTCCCCCAGAACCTTGGAGAAAGTTGCCAGCAACCAAAACATATTCTTGAGACAACAAGATCTGTTTTTCCAAGTTGAACATGTTTCATGTTAACTCCTTTTAAGAAGGTGCAGGTGCATTCAGTTCAACTGATTTATACTCTTCTTCTATCTTTGTCGAAGCCAGCAATGCAACTAAACTAAAAACAAGACAAAAAACTGCTACGCCAACATAGGCGCCAGCAGGATATACCACTGCATCAGGTGTAATAATTGCTTTTGAAGAAAATCTGTCCATAATAAAACCTGTAATATTTCCAAATATCGCGACACAAATATAGCATATTCCATTGATAAATCCAATAGAAGTTCCAATGGTTGTTGGATTTATTTCCTTCATCAATGTTGTTGTCAACGGACCACTTCCGCCAACCAACGCAAAAAGAAAAAATGAGAGGAAAAAAGCCATTGGCTCTTTGAAAAATAGAAGATTGACAAGCATCAATGTACATGAAAAAATTGAAATCAAACAATTTGAAATAACAAGTCTTTTTCTCACTCTGATAATTTTTGTAAGTGTGCCCCAGAAAAGCACAAAGAACATCGCGGCTGCCATCATAACAAATGTAAAAGAAGCCGCTATCTTTGAACTAACACCGCATGTATCCTGTAAAAGTTTTTTTCCAACTATTCCTTGAAAAAGGAAATAGACAGAAAAATAAATTGAAGCGGATACTATAACTGGATAGGATTTTTTGTTGAAAAAAGTTGCCCTGATATCCCCAAGAGAAACCGAGTTTTTCTTACGCTCCAGTTGCTTTTGTTTTACAAATGTAAAAAACATTATAAACACTACTATCAAAAGGATTGCTGACGTCCAAAATATCGTATTTCTCCAGCCAAATACAGCAACCAACCTTTCAAATGGAAGTGTCGCAAAAAGCCCACCTGAGTATCCCAAAAAAAGAGCAATTCCAAGCATGACAGGAAAAAAATCAGGTCCAAAAAGTTCATCGGTTTTCTTTACTATTCCGAGGTACGCAACGCTTGCTCCCAATCCAACAAGAACCCTTGAAAAATACAGCAGCCCTATTGAATGAGACATTGAAAAAAGCAAAGAACCTACACACAGCAGAAAACCGCCTGCGATAAAGATTCTGTTTGTCCCAAAAAAATCCATGGCTGGCCCGATGAAAAACTGCAATATTCCATATATACTTAACACAATTGTTCCAAGTGTGGCAACCTGATTTGCTGTAAGGTTATAATCTATCTGTAATTGGTTGAAAATAGTTCCAGGTATTCCAACCCTGTGGAAGTATGAAAAAAAGTAAAATCCGTTCATCAGCAAAAACAAAATAATCTTGTTCTTTAAACTTAGCTCCACTTCAATCTTCCTTTAATAGTGAAAAAACAACAAATCCAAGTGGTGGGAGTGTAATCTCAATCGATTGATTGAAATTATGTTGCCTGATTTTTTTGGTTTTAACAAGCCCAAAGTTTCCCATGTTAGACCCACCGTAAAAGATTGCATCACTGTTAAGAATTTCCCTGTAACTGCCTTCAAAGGGTACTCCTATTTTGTAGTTGTGTCTTGGTACAGGTGTAAAATTAAAGATGAAAATTAAAAACCTGTCCTTTTTTTTGTTCCATCTTATAAAAGACACCACAGTATTATCAACATCAGAAAAGTCAATCCATTGAAAACACTCATGATTTGATTCATTTTCGTATAATTCCGGATTGCTTTTGTAAAGATTGTTCAGGTCCCTTAATAAACTGGCAATTTTCCTATGACTTTCATATTGATAAAGGTACCAATCAATCTGGCTATCATAATTCCATTCATTTCTCTGTCCAAATTCTCCTGACATAAAGATGAGTTTTTTGCCCGGGTGTCCATACTGCCATCCATAAAGAAGCCGTAGGTTTGCAAACTTCTGCCAGTCATCACCCGGCATCTTTTCAAGTAGGGATTTTTTTCCGTAAACAACTTCATCATGAGAAAGCGGCAGAATGTAGTTTTCAGAAAATGCGTAAAGAAGGCTGAATGTAAGCGCGTTAAGATGGAACTTTCTATAAATGGGATCCCTTGAAAAAAAAGAAAGTGTATCGTGCATCCATCCTAAATTCCATTTAAAACCAAACCCAAGCCCACCCAAATATACAGGCCTTGTTACACCTGGCCAGGCGGTTGATTCTTCAGCAACCGTAAAGGCATGTCTGTACCTGGCATAAGCAATTGAATTGAATTTTTTAAGAAATTCAATTGCTTCAAGATTTTCTCTGCCTCCATATATGTTAGGCACCCATTCTCCCTCTTTCCTTGAATAGTCAAGGTAAAGCATTGAAGCCACTGCATCAACTCTCAAGCCATCTATATGATAGTTTTCAAACCAGTTGTTCGCACTACCAAGTAGAAAATTTGAAACCTCATACCTTCCATAGTTAAAGATTGCACTCTTCCAGTCAGGATGGTCTCCTTTTTTAGGATCCTGATGCTCATAAAGATGTGTTCCATCAAAAAAATAAAGTCCGTGGCTATCCTTTGGAAAATGAGCAGGCGTCCAGTCAAGGATTACAACGATATTGTTTTTATGGCAATAATCAACAAAAAATTTAAAATCATCAGGATTTCCATATCTTGAAGTAGGAGCATAAAATCCTGTCGCTTGATAGCCCCATGATGCGTCAAGTGGATGCTCAGACACAGGTAGAATTTCTATACAATTAAAACCAAGATCCCTAACATAATCAACAAGTTGCTCTGCTATCTCTCTATAATTAAGAAATCTTCCATCATTTTTTCTTTTCCACGAACCTAAATGAACTTCATAGATGGAAAGTGGACTGTTTAACAGATCTTTTCCTTTTGAAATAAAATCCATATCCTGCCAATTATAATTGCTCTTCCAGGTAATTGAAGCAGTTTTTGGTCTGAGTTCGAAAAATTTTCCATAAGGGTCTGTTTTCAAAAGCATCTGGTTCTGACTTGTAAGAATTTCGTACTTATAATTACTTCCATCAGGAACTTCTGGAATAAAAATTTCCCATATACCAGAGGTTCCCAGGACTCTCATCTGGTGAATTCTTCTATCCCAGTTATTGAAATCTCCGACCACACTCACCCTTCTTGCATTCGGAGCCCATACAGAAAAATTGTAACCTTCCACTCCTTCAACAATTCTATGCACAGCACCCATTTTTTTGAAAATTTCCTGATGGTTCCCTTCATTAAAAAGATGCAGATCCATTTCTCCAAAGATTGAACTTTCAAAATAGTACGCATCTAAAAAGGATCTTTTGCTTCCGTCATTGTATTCCGCTAAGACCCGATACATGAATTTTGAATTAAAAATCCCTTCAAAAATGTGTTCATCCATTTTTTCAAGCTCAAACGATTCATTTTTTTCTATATCAATAATCGAAACTTTTTTTGCATCAGGTACAAAAACCCTAAGTAAATACTTTTCTCCACAGCTTTGCCAGGATAGTATTTCAAAGGGATTGTGAAACTCTGCGCCAAGGAGCTTTTTTATCCTATCATCCATCTTTCTTACCTTTTAAGGCACCAATCAAAGGTTTTCATCGCCTGCATAAAAACATTTAGGCCCCTTTTCATTGATTGAAAAGGTCCTGCTGTACCGCCATTTATTTCATAAAAAACATGTGGGATATTGAACCTTTTTGCAAGCTGATGTTCAAAGCTATTTTGCCAGTGAATTTCAGGTTCAATAGACGTTGATGGCGCATCTGTCAATAGTCGCAATGTATCACACAACCTCGAATAAATCCTTCTTTTTTCAGTGTTAGAAAATGTATCATATGGCACCTGATACCATCCATCATATGGATATTCGCTATTTGTTCTCCAGCCCAAATAACAGTGAAAATTTATCCATAAGTCTGCTGGGGGATTTGTTGCCCATCTCCATAAAATTCTGCCTTCTGTTGACTGCGGCTCTTTTTCATCAGGATTTTCGCCAAAAACCTGATAAAGATCAACGTTCTCGTCGGTGAAACAATTTCTTCCAGCAACATTTCCATCTGGGTTTACAACCGGGATAATTTCAAAGTAAAAATTTTGCCTTAGTTGTTCTGCATGTGGAATCTCTGAAGTAATAAAGTCAGCGATACCTCTTGCAGCCCATATTCCCGGAAATTCAATCGGATGTTGCCCGGCAAGACACAATATGCGAGGCTTCCCAATTTTGCCTGTCTTTATACCAATAATGTCTCTGTTTCCAGCTGATTTCCCCACGATGAAAATCTCACAGTTTTTTCTTTCCCATGCGAGTTTTTTCAAAAAAATGCATGTTTCTGAGTAATAGCATGGCCAGTTGTTTGTTATTCTTCTTTTTTCTCCAGGATTAAGAGTAATGGAAATCTCTATATGGTCTTTTTTTACCAGACAAAATGAACGATCAAGTACATGAAATCTTTTACCATCAGATGTTGAAACCCATATTGTGGTAGGAAAGTGAGAGATAAAACCTTCAACATCATCAATATCCGGGTCGTTCCAGATTTCAATTGCAAAGGATTGCATTTTTTTTGAAGTATTTTCAACATCAAAGCAGAAATAATAACAGTAAACCTTCTTATCTCCTATAACTTCACATCTGTATCTGTTGTTATCAATCTTCTTAAAATTTTTTCCATTACCACACTCAAAAGAACTTGAAAAAGTTATCATATCCACTCCATCAGATTATCCAGTCATCTTCAAAGGATTTTTTTTCAAAGGAAACAAACCCTGCTGGTGGAATCCTCATCTCGGTATCCTGTGTCTTGAGTTTTATTGCAAAACTTACCACATTTTCATCAATAAATTTTTCAATCGGCACTTTTATCTCAATACATTTTTCAATAGCGAAATTTTCGTTATTTTTTCCAGATTCAAAGACGAAAACTTCACCAAATTCTTTGCTTTCAATCTGAATAACAGAAAAAATTTGTTCCACAATATCAATCCTGATATAAAGATTTTCTCTGTCATAACCGTAGAAAAGCTTTTTAACGGGTAGATCAAATGGTTGAAAGGTTGTCCATAGTTTTTCGATACTTACCTTTGCTGCGCCTGACCATTCGAAAAAATCTGTTATCCTTCCATCAATTTTTGGATTTATATATCTTGTTGGCTCTTCAATTTTTGTGTCAAAAATTCTTGCCTGTAGAACATCAGTCGGTATTTCCATACCCAATTCTTTATATATCGTTGAAATAATCGCCTGGAAAATCGTGAAAAATTTCATTTTTGTCTGCTGGCTTGCAGGCACACTCATCCACCACAAAAAATCGCTGGACTCAGCCAAAAGTATAAGATTTTTTAATTTTTCATTCAATCCAACATTAACATAATGCTGTTTTACTGTTTTTCTGGCATCAGCCAGGATTTTCCACATATTGTTTGCATCATCAGATCCAATCCAGTTATCAAAGTGAAGTCCCATCCAGGAGCCAGGATGTATTGTCTCAAGCAAGACCTTCTTAACATTGAGGTTTTTCATTTCCGCAGGTGTCATCATCCTGATATTTTTGCTCAAAATAACCCTTTGGTAAAATTCACTCAAAAAGATGCTTCCTTCCTGCCTGTACCACTCCCAGGGATTTTCTCCATCTAGAATAATGGTAAGCATCTTCTCCTGAACGCCTGATAGATCTTCAATCCTCTTAACCATATCATCTGCTGCATCTTTTTCATTCCAGGACTGGTATATGAAACCTATTCTATCTGAGAAATCATGGTTTCTGAAAAATATAAAAAATGCATCCTTCCATGTATAAAGAAAGGATGAAGGATCCTTATATGACACATTGGAACCATATAGAATCTGTTCATCTGCACCAACCCAGGCAATATTAAAACCAGCCAAGACATCAAGAACCTGTTCACTTAAAGAACCTTCTGCTGGCCAGATACCGATTGGTTTTTTACCAAAAACTTTTTCTGCCAACTCAAATCCCTTTTCAATATGAGCAGTAACATCTTCAGGATAGGAAAATTCAATATCGGGTATCTTAAGTAATGTTTTAGTTTGCAAAGCAATTTTTATATCGTAAATGAGTGGCATTATCGGGTGGTATCCTGGAGTTATACTGATTTCAATTAATTCCTGCTCATACAGCCTTTTGTAGATAGAAATCACGTTTGAAAAAATTGATTTCTCAATCTGAAGTAGTAATTCTCTGTCCTTCTGATTAAAACCAACTCCTTTCTTTTTGAGTTCTTCTATCTCAGGGAAATACTTTCCCATTACAGGATGAAAACAGCAAAGATGCATCCAGGTTTTCAAATCAGATAGTTCCTGTTTTGAAATTTCTCCTGAGTTTAGTTTTTCGATAAGATTTTTAAATATTGCATACTTGTTTTTGACTCTTTCAGGCAGATCCTGGCAAAAAATCCTGGTCTTAGCCAGGTCGTTTTCAGTATCAGTAGTAAGAATTTTTTGAAAGCCGTCTGTTATTTCTCCATTTGCGATTTTTTGTATTTGAAGTAAAAGCGGGACAGTAAAATTGCAGCAGACTCTTGAACCTGAATCTTCAATCATTTTTGCCATTGGATAGTAGTTGTATAAAACGCGAAATGTAATGGTTGAAACATTAAGCGTATCAGAATCAGGCGCCAGATACCAGGGCTGATGAAAATGCCATATCAAATTAAGGTATGTCATAACTTCTCCAACGATTTTTCATAAAGAGAAAGATATTTTTGAATGGATTTATTCCAAGAAAAATCAAGTGAATTTGCTCTTTTAAAAAGCTTTTCCATTAAATCCTGATCGACATATATTCTAAGTGCCTGATCCATAGCTTCCTTCAATTGTGCAGGTTGTGGATTCTCAAAAACAATTCCCCATCCATCATCATTTGACAAATCAATGGGCTTAACAGTATCAGCAAGACCACCAGTTTTTCTCACAACGGGTATGGTACCATATTTCAAGCTTATAAGTTGACCAAGTCCACAAGGCTCAAACCTGCTTGGCATAAGAAAAAAGTCGCTTCCAGCATAAATCTGACGTGCAAGAGCGTCATCAAAACCAATTTTCACACCTACTTTTTCAGGATATTTTGCCGCAAGCATCTGGACTGCCTGTTCATAGGAAGCATCTCCAGTTCCAAGACACACAAATTGAAAATCTTTTCCTTTAAGCATGTCAACTGCCTCAATGATAAGGTCTATTCCTTTTTGCTCAACAAGTCTACCCACAAATCCGAAGACAACAAGATTTTGGTCTAATGGAAGTGAAAACTTTTCCTGCAGATACAATTTATTGGCAATTTTACCTTTCCTTGTGCGGTATTTTTTACTAATCCTGTCATCATAAAGTGGATTCCACTCCATATAATCTATTCCATTTAGAATGCCCACCAGGTCGTTTTCTCTTGTTTTTAAAAGTCCCTCTAGATTGCAACCAAACTCGGGTGTAAGAATCTCTTTTGCATAGGTCGGGCTGACTGTGTTTATCATCTCAGAATGGATGATACCTGACTTCATCACATTGATATTTCCGTAAAATTCAAGCTGATGCATTGTAAAAAATTCATCAGGTAGCCCGAGAGATGGAAATTGTTCTGGTGGAAATACCCCTTGATAGGCAAGGTTATGGATTGTAAATACACTGGATGCTTTCAGTTCCCTGTAATAAAGCTTTTTGTACAAAGGAACAAGAGCTGTTTGCCAATCATTACAGTGAAATATGTCAATTTCAATGTTTGCTGTTTTACAACATTCAAGGACTGCTTTTGAAAAAAATGAAAACCTGAGTAGATTATCAGAATAGTCAACACCTTTTTCACCATATAACTGGCTTCTATCAAAGTAATGCTGATTCCCTATTAAATACA
>JAMWCC010000082.1:8993-17277 GCA_023818375.1 Candidatus Omnitrophota bacterium
AACCCGGACGAATAAGCCTTGTATCAACATACCTGGGTAGTTTTCTAAGAAGAGCTCCTGTAACATCTGCAAGCCCGCCAACCTTCACAAACGGAACACACTCACAACAAACAATCGCTACTTTCTTCATTTTTTCTCCTTTTGTGTTCTTGATCACTAAACTGATAATTCTCGCAGGAACTGGGCTGCTTCTTCAGGTGGAGTTGGGTTTATGTAAAAACCTGTTCCCCATTCAAACCCACCGGGTCTTGTAAGCCTTGGCATAATTTCTATGTGCCAGTGATAGTCTTTATCTATCGTTTGCCAGTATCCTGGATGAGGGAACCTATTTGGTGCTGTGTGAAAAATAAAATTATAAGATGGATTACAAAGACCTTTAATAAGTTTTTTTAAGACAAGTCCAAGTAGCTGTGCAAGATTGGGCCTTTCTGAATCGGTGATAGAATCAAAATCTGGGCTGTGTCTCAAAGGTAAAAGCCACAGTTCAAAAGGAAATCTTGAAGCATAGGGAACAATAACTATAAAATCACTATTGGCTGCAACTACTCTTTCCCCACGGGATATCTCATCTTCGATGATATCGCAAAAGATACACCTTTCCTTGTAATCATAATACCATTGAGAACCCTTTAATTCTTCTTTGACCCTTTTTGGTGTTACTGGCGTTGAAATCAACTGAGTGTGCGAATGGTAAAGTGATGCACCTGCTTCTTTCCCATAGTTTTTAAAAATCATGTTGTATTTCAAGCGCTTATCATTTTTCAGGTCTAAACTTCGAGACTGGTAGGTGTAAATGACTCTTTCAAGATGTTCCTGCTGGAAGTCCTGCATCTGTTGTTTATGCTCTGGAGTTTCTATTATTACTTCATGCGCTCCTATACCATTCATCCTATCAAAAATACCAATGCCCTTTTTGTTCAGGTCTCCTTCAATACGCAAAGCTGGATACTTGTTCGGGACAACCCTTATCTGCCATCCCGGTGTATTTGGCTGGGAACCAGGTTGTCTTATTGCAAAAATTTCAGGTGGAGTTTTTTGTTCGTTTCCTGGACAAAAAGGACAAAAGGGAGAGTTTTCCTCTTCAACTGTGGAACACATTTCAACATAATCAGAAGGTCTGAGTTTCCTTTCTGTAGCTATAATCACCCACCTACCAATAACAGGGTCTTTTCTTAATTCAGGCATTCATAACTCCTTTTGTTGGTTACCATTGATAATCTTTTGGAATAACAACAATTCCTGTGTCACTAACTACAAATCTTTTTTTGTCCTCAGCAATATCATAACCAATCATTGTACCCTGCGGAATAACAACATTCTTGTCAATAATGGCTCTTTTTATTTTACAGTACCTTCCAACATTAACATTATCCATCAAAATAGACTCACTCACTTCTGCATAGCTGTTAACTCTTACCCATGGAGAAAGAACACTTCTGTAAACTTTTCCTCCGCTTATGATACAGCCACCACCCATGATAGAATCAAGTATCATTCCCGTTCTTTCAACATATGAAAAAACTGTTTTTGCTGGAGGAAGTTGTTCTTGGAATGTCCTTATAGGCCAATCGCTATCGTACAAATTCAAAACTGGTTCTACACTCACCAGATCCATATTTGCTTCATAATAGGCTTCTATTGTTCCTATGTCCTTCCAGTATTTTGTTTCTTTCCGGTTTTCATCGATAAAGGGAAAGGCAAAAACTTTGTCTTTTCCAATCATTGAAGGAATAACATCCTTGCCAAAATCATGGGTGCTTTCTGTCTTTCTTGCATCTTCAAAAAGCCGGCGAACAAGTGTTTCTGTATTAAAAAGATATATGCCCATAGAAACCAAACTAACAGAAGGATTGTATGGTGCTGGTATCGGGTCTTTAGGTTTTTCAACAAAATTTATTACTTCATGATTTTCATTAATCTGAAGTACACCGAATCTTTTCGCTTCATGAACTGCTTCTTCAAAGACACTTATTGTAAGATCGGCTTTCTTTTCTTTGTGAAATTGTATCATTCTCCTGTAATCCATCTTATAAACATGGTCACCCGATAATATCAAAACCATATCTGGTTTTTCCTGGTTCAGAAAATAAATATTTTGAAAAACAGAATCAGCAGTTCCAAGATACCAGTCAGTTCCAATTCGCATTTGCGCCGGTATCACATCAATAAATTCTCCAAGTTCTCTGCTGAAAATGTTCCACCCTTCCCTAATGTGACGCTGTAGTGAATAAGACTTATATTGAATAAGCACATATATCTTTCTTAGACCACTATTTATTGCATTGCTGAGTGTAAAGTCAATAATCCTGTATATTCCACCAAAAGGAACTGCGGGTTTTGCCCTATCTTTAGTCAAAGGATAAAGACGCTCTCCCTTACCACCAGCAAGAACAAGAGTCAGAATTCGATCAGCCACCAATTAACTCCTTTACCTTTGAAACAAGCTCGTCAAGACTTGTGGAACTCTTTATTATGTAAGCATCTGCCGCCCAGCTCATGAAATCCTGCTTGTACTGAGGATAAGAGGTATAAATAATAACTGGTAGATTTTTTCTTTGCCCAAGAATATTGGAAATTGTTTCAAGCCCGCTCATCTTCGGCATCTTAATGTCTACTATGACAAGATCAAATGTTTTTTCTTCAAGAAGTTTTAGACCATCTTCACCATTTGATACAGATTCAACTTCATAACCGTGTTTTTCAAGCGTTTCAGTGTAAAGGATTCTCTGGTTTGCTTCATCCTCTATTAAAAGAATTTTCTTTGCCATCTTCCTCCTTTTTCGGAAATGTAATTTTTACACTTGTGCCCACATCCACCTGAGAGCAAATTTCAATCTTTCCGCCATGATTTTCTTCAACAATTGTTTTTACAATATTGAGTCCCAAACCCAGTCCATCAGAACGGGTTGTAAAAAACGGATTGAATATCTGATCCAGTATTTCTTCAGGTATGCCGTATCCTGTATCAGCAATTTCGATCCAAATATCTTTTTCGTTTTCTCCTGCCTTTATAAAAATAGAACCACCAGGCTTCATGCTTTCATGCGAATTATGAATGATATTGTATATAACTTCCCCAAGCTGAACCTTATCAGCAAAAATATAAATATCATCTGGTACTTCCATTTTAAGGTTTGCTCCAGAGTCATTAATATTTATTGAAAGTACTTCAAGCAATTCATCAAAAAGATCTCTAAGATGAATAGACTCTTTTTGTGCGGGCTGTTTGAAGGAAAACCTCAACAAGTTATTAACAACAAGCTCAAGTCTCCTTACTTCATTAACAATAACCCTTGCATTTCTTGAAATCCTCGGATCAACATTTTTTTCTTTACATATTTCAAGAATTTGGCGCGCAAAGCCTCCGATTGTAGCAAGAGGATTCCTGATTTCATGAGCAAGATAAGTTGAAATTCGTCCTGCTGCAGCAAATCTCTCACAAACCAACAAATCTTCCTGCATCTGCCTCAGTTTTTCATTCAGATGCCTCAATTGTTCAAGATTGTGCTTAGTATTTTCATAAGCAAAAGCATTACTCAAAGCTAAGCCTGCCTGATTAAGTATTATAGAAAGAAATGAGAGTGTTTCCTGACTAATCTTTCTTTGATGAAAGGCATTGTCAGCTAAAACAACAGCAGATACCCTACCAGAAATCTTTACAGGTGCTATTACAACCTCGTTTGAATATTTCACAAAACGGTGAAACTCTTGTGGAACAAGGAATCTTTCAGATTCTTTGAGTACAACAATTTCATTTTTCAGTATTGCCTTTTTTAATGGATTATCATCTGAAAGCTTTGAAATTTCACATGTAATCGTCTTTATCTCAACAGGAAATCTCTGGCTTTCGAGGGTTCGGCGGTGACTGTTTTCAAACATTTCTTCAAGGGTCGCTGCGGAACTGGTCAAATCAGACCAGATTTTTGCCGCCTCTTCTGGATCAAATGGACCAATACCTCTTCCTTTGTGCAAAAGCCCGGATTCATTTATAAAGAACAGTGCAGCCCTGCTGAAACCTAAAGAGGCTCCTGCTGTAAGTCCTGTCAAAACAATATGAACAATTTTATCAGCATTCAATGTTGCCTGCAGTCCCCTGCATATGGTGTCAAGCAGATATATCCCGTAATCAAGTTTGTCTTTGTTTTCCATTTTCATCCAGTTTTCCTATCAAGATTAATGAAAACTTCTATCTTTGCTTTGCTTTTCTGCTTTTCAAGCCATTGCTGGAAATACTGTTGTTCTTTTTGGGATTGAAGCAGTTTTCTTATGTTTTCAATATTTTCTGGTTTCAGATCTTTACCTGCAAGATTTTTTATCTCATCATCACTGACGACTATTGTGGTCTCAGTGAGAACCTCTTGCTTTAATTTTTGAAATTTTATACTCTCACCTATCTGATTTTCAATTTCCTTTGTTTTCTCAGGTGAAATCCTGGAAAAAAATGATCTAAACTTCTCCTGGTCAAATTGACCTTTCTCATCTTTAAATGCTGGTTCTGCTTTAATTACCTCCATAATTTCAGATGGCCTTACCTTTATTCTATGCTTTCTATATAACTGGTTAAGGAATTTTGTCGTTATCAAGTTATCGAGTACCATCTTTTCAAGTTCAGTCTCATTTACAAGTTTAGAATAATTCTCTTTTAAAATGTCTCTGTAGTGTTGTCTTGTTTCTTCAAGTGCCTTGTAAAATTCATTTTGATAAATTGGTTCTTTGTTTACCATTGCAACCATGTACCTGCGATCTGCACCAGAAATACTTACACCCCATATAACAAATCCTGGTATTACAAGGGCTGCTGTCACAATCATTACCATCCTGAAATTTCTTTTTTTCCTGAACCATTTCATTAACATTGTTTTCCTCCGAGAATAAGAACAAACTCTCCTTTTATTGTTGACTTTTTGAACTCATCATACAGGTTTCTCACTGTACCGAAAAAAACCTGTTCAAATTTTTTTGTCAGTTCCCGACACACAACGAGTTTTCTTTCGGGAACAACCTGATTGAGTGTATCCATTGTATCGAGAAACCTGTGAACGGATTCAAAAAAAACACATGGCTGTTGTTCGTTCTCAATTTTTTTGAAAAACTCCAGTTTTTCCTTTTTCTTTCTGGGGATAAAGCCATAAAAAGAAAAACTGTCAAGTGGAAACCCACAAACCGATAGCGCAGCAGTAAGTGCAGAAGGACCTGGTACAGGAACGACAGGAATTTTGTTTTCGTGGCAAACCCTAACAAGGTAATGGGCAGGATCAGATATCCCAGGTGTTCCCCTATCACAAACAAGGGCAACTTTTTTTCCCTCTTTCAGAATTTTCAGAATCTGATGAGATTTGATTTTTTCGCATCCCTTATAATAGCTCATCATAGGTTTATGAATCTCAAAATGGTTAAGAAGCTTCCACGTTTCCCTTGTATCTTCTGATACCACAAGATCGACATCCTTTAAAACCTTCAGTGCTCTAAGGGTTATGTCTTCTAAGTTACCTATGGGTGTTGCCACTACAAAAAGCATTTAGATTTATCCTGTCAACTTCCAGTTTTAACTTGACATCCCTTCCTGATTATAGTACCCTAAAAGGTATAATTTATCAACCTCAATTCGCTATGGAAATTGAAAAGATTTTGAAAGAAATTGTTAAAAAAAGCGAAGGTAAAATATTGCTTATAGTGATGGATGGACTTGGTGGTTTACCACATCCTGATACAGGAAAGACAGAACTTGAGTCAGCTTCAAAACCAAATCTTGATGAATTTGCCAAAAAAGGCGCATGCGGACTGTCTATACCAATTCTCCCAGGCATAACCCCAGGAAGTGGTCCTGCGCATCTATCACTTTTTGGATATGACCCAATAGAACATCAGATTGGAAGAGGAATCCTTGAAGCGTGTGGAATAGGGATGGAATTAACAAAACAGGATGTTGCAATCCGCGGAAATTTTGCAACGATAGATAATAATCATATCGTTACTGATAGAAGGGCTGGAAGAATTCCAACAGAAGAAAACAAAAAAATTGTTGAAACAATAAGAGAAAAAATAAAGAGTGTTAGAGGAATAGAAATCGTCATTCAAACAGTGAAAGAACACAGACTTGCCATCATTTTGAGAGGGAAAAACCTTTCTCCTTTAGTTAGTGAAAACGATCCTCAAAAAGAGGGGCTACCATTAAGAAAAATTGAACCACTTAAGGAAGAAGCTCAGTTTACTGCGGATGTTTTGAATGAATTTTTAAGCAAGGTTGAAGAAATCCTTTCAGGAATTGATACAAAAGCAAAAACAATTCTATTAAGGGGATTTTCAAAACTTCCAGAGATTGAACCTTTTCAGAAACGATACCTGCTGAATCCTGTTTGCATTGCTAGTTATCCTATGTATAAAGGACTTGCAAAGCTTGTTGGAATGGAAGTTATTAATGAACTTGAAACAATCGATGACGAAATTAAAGCACTAATTGATATTTACGATAAATATGACTTCTTTTATCTGCATTATAAGAAGACAGATAGTGCTGGAGAAGATGGTGATTTTAAAAGAAAAGTTGCGGCGATTGAAGAATTTGATGAAAAAATTTCAAAGATAAGGCATCTAAATTTTGAAGTGGTCTGTATCACAGGAGACCATTCAACACCCTGCTTGCTTAAGAGCCATTCCTGGCATCCTGTGCCGGTTGTTGTGGTCTCACGAAATTTGATAACAGATAGCGTTGAAAGATTAACAGAAAGAGAATGTTCAAAAGGGATACTTGGGACAATACGCTCGACTGATATAATGTATATACTTCTTGCGTGTGCACTAAAATTTGAAAAATTCGGAGCATAAAAAGGGGGGAACGTGGAAAAGAATTTGCAGAAGGCAATGAATGAGCAGATACGCAATGAACTTTATTCGGCGTATCTCTATTTGAGTATGTCAGTGTATTGTGAAGAAAAAAATCTTCCTGGAATCGCAAAATGGATGAGATTGCAGGCAAAGGAAGAAGTTGGTCATGCAATGAAGTTTTTTGATTTCATGGTTGATGTAGGAGCAAAGATTGAACTACTTGAGATTGACAAACCACCCTCAAACTTCTCTTCAGTTACTGACATTTTTGAAAAAACCCTTGAGCATGAGAAGAAAGTTACAGGCATGATAAACAATCTGGTCTCTCTTGCCCAAAAGGCAAATGATAATGCAGCAATGGTTATGCTTCAATGGTTTGTAAACGAGCAGGTTGAAGAAGAAAAAACTGCTTTGCAGATTTTAGAAACATTAAAAATGATAAATGAGCAGGGTCCTGATCTTGTCATGCTTGATACAGAACTGGGTAAAAGAGAATAACAAAAAATTTCAACCATAACAGGGAGATTTCAATGGAAAGAAAAGGAATTAAAATAATCAAAGGTAATGTTGAAGAAATTATAAAGGAACTAAACAAAGCCCTTTCCGATGAGTGGCTCGCATATTATCAGTACTGGCTTGGAGAAAAAGTTGTTAAAGGTAAATTTAGAGACCAGGCAGCAAAGGAACTTGGAGAGCACGCAGCAGATGAGCTTAAGCATGCAGGAATGCTTGCAGATAGAATCATCCAGCTTGGTGGTACACCGGTTTTAAAGCCAGAGGACTGGTATAAACTGACAAACTGTGGATATGATGCACCTGAAAATCCAGAGGTTATTCCAGTTGTTAAACAAAACATAAAAGGTGAACAATGCGCGATTGAGGTTTACCAGAAACTTGCTGAGATGTTAAAAGATAAAGACCCAATTTCCTACTATATGGTTCTTTCAATCTTGAAAGATGAGATTGAACATGAAGATGACCTTATAAACCTTTTGGAAGATATTCAATAAAAAAAAGCCGGCAGGCTGAATTATAATGCCTGCCGGTTTAATTTTTCATATTCTTGCCACAACTGTTGCGGAAATCTTTTTCCAAAGGATTCAAAAAACTTCTTTATGTCTTCAAGCTCTTCTTTCCATTCTTTAATGTCTACATTCAGAATGCTTTCAAGCTTTTCCTTTTGAACTTCAATCCCGGTTGTTTCAATATCTTTTAGGTGAGGGACAATACCAATTGGTGTTTCTCTGCCAGAAACTTTGTTGTTAACCCTTTCAATAATCCATTTGAGTACCCTGATATTTTCTCCAAAACCAGGCCAGATAAATTTTCCATTTTCATCTGTCCTGAACCAGTTGACAGTAAAAATTTTTGGCGGATTTTTCATCTTTCTACCCATTGAAAGCCAGTGAGAAAAATAGTCAGCCATGTTATAACCACAAAATGGAAGCATTGCCATTGG
>JAMWCC010000082.1:17287-41242 GCA_023818375.1 Candidatus Omnitrophota bacterium
CCATTGGATCTCCTGTGAGAGCTCCGGCTGTGTGTAGCGCTGCTGCGGTTGTTTCAGAACCACTTCTTGCTCCCATAAAAACACCATGTTCCCAGGAAAAAGCTTCAACAACAAGCGGAATAAGTTTTGTCCTTCTTCCACCAAAAATTATTGCTGATATCGGCACTCCTTTTGGATTGTCAAACTCCTTTGAAAGAGTAGGAGTATTATAGATTGAGACAGTAAATCTTGAATTGGGATGCGCTGCATTTGTCCCGGACCCTGGATTCCACATATTTCCCTGCCAGTCCTGCATATTTTTTCCAGCTGGTTCATCCATTCCTTCCCACCACGGCTCATTTGTATCAACATTCAAGGCAGTATTTGTAAAAAGTGTCGGATAAAACTTTGTGCCTTTCAGTGTTTTCATCATATTTGGATTTGTCTTCATTGAAGTACCAGGGGCAACCCCAAAAAAGCCAATCTCAGGATTTATAGCGTATAAACGGCCATCATCTCCAATATGAAACCATGCAATATCATCACCGAGCGTCCATATTTTGTATCCTGGAAGCGCTGACTCCATCATTGTCAGATTTGTTTTCTCCCACAGGCAGATGGCATTGCTGCAGTGATATAGTAAATATTACCTTCAGGGTCTTCAATACCTATTATGACCATATGTTCAGCAAGCCATCCTTCCTGATAGCCCAACCAGGAAGCAATTCTTAATGAAAAACATTTCTTACCAAGAAGCGCATTCCCGCCATAACCAGAACCAATGCTCCATACAAAATGTTCATCTGGGAAATGCATAATAAACCTTTTTTCAGGGTCAAAATCTCCAACAGAATGAAGCCCTTTGACAAAATCATCCCTGTTTCCTATTTTTTCAATAACCTTCTTGCTCATCCTTGTCATTATTCGCATGCTCACAGCGACATAAGAAATGTCTGTTAATTGAACACACGCCTTTGCAAAGGGACTGTCAGGATGGCCCATCATATATGGAAGAACATACATTGTCCTTCCACGCATACAACCATCTGAAAGCATGGTGAGTAGTTTTTTTGCTTCATCCGGATCCATCCAATTATTATTGGGACCAGCTGTTTCTTTATCAGGATGGCAGACATAGGTAAGGTGTTCAGTCCTTGCGACATCTGTTGGATGGCTTCTGTGGAGATAGGCAGCAGGCCATTTTTCCTGGTTTAAAAGATAAAAAACTGGTTTTCCATTGATTTTTTCTTCTTCCATTCCTACTTTCATCAACCAGCGGGCTTCATCTTCACTTCCATCACACCAGTGGATTCTGTCTGGTTTTGTGAGTTCTGCCTGTTGCTGTACCCATCTTTCAAGGGGTGTTGACATAAGATTCTCCCTGTTCGGGTTAAAAAAGGGATTTATATTTTTGGAAAACTATTATACAGGATTTCCTATCAAAAAGCAAACAAAAAAAATTTTATTGCCGATGCGATTTTCACAGAAAACTTGACAAAGAAAAGGTAAGGTGTAACATAACATTGGAATAGAACGATGGATTAAAGGAGGTGAGAAAAATGAAAAAAGGGTTCACGCTTATTGAGCTTCTCGTTGTGATTGCCATCATTGCAATCCTTGCAGCGATGTTGCTGCCAGTTCTTGGCAGGGCAAGGGAAAGAGCACGAAGTGCAGTATGCATCAGCAACCTGAAACAGATTGCTCTTGCATCAAAGATCTATATTGAAGATTATCCTGGAACTCTTCCCAGGATGCCTTCTGTGATTAATGGAACTGGTTTTTGCACAGGGCTTTATGACCTCAATTATGTAAAAAACTGGGGTGTTTTCAAGTGCCCTTCTGACAAGAGAAAGGTTGACTGGACAAGGGCTGGACAGAATGCAAGCTACTCTATGAATACTGGAACAAACTGGGAAGGATACTGGGGTTTTCCTGAGGTTTCAGCTGATGGTACTGCTGATGAAGAAGGAACAATTTACATTTACTGCACACGCGACTACACAGGCAATACCGCAGTTCATCCTGATTACTGGAGAAATGCATATTTAGCAGGGACAGCGAAAGACCACAATGGTATGATCAATATTATTTTTTGTGACCTTCATGTCGGCGCACTTGATGCAAAATACCTGACAACGCAGATGGGTGCACCAGGATGCGTATGGGGTTTTGGTCCGTGGTCGTACTCAAAGAATAATTAAGAAGGGGGTGATGAAAAAATGAGAAAAAAAGGGTTTACCCTGATAGAACTACTTGTGGTTATTGCAATAATTGCTATCCTTGCTGCGATGATGCTTCCGACTCTTGGAAGGGCAAGGGCAAAGGCACGAATGGTAACCTGTCTTAATAACCTTAAACAGATAGGGCTTGCAGTCCAGCTCTATCTGAGTGATTATGGTGATAACTGGTATCCTCACCTAAATGGAGTTGACCAGCTTGGTTATACCTGGGAATGGGGACTGAACTATTATCCTGGCATGGCAGTAACAGCATTCCTTTATACTCTGATTCAGAAGGGTTATATTACAGGGACAATGACTTATAGCTCAAACCCGAATGGATATTACGGGGGTGCATACAATAATGTACTTCTTGCATCAACAGGAATGGTTCACTGTCCCTGCCTTGACCCTTACTGGGAAAACGGTTATAGAAAAACAGGTTATCCTGGCTGGTGCGACTATGCTTACAACAGGAATCTTCCAGTAAGTGCAAAAAAATTAGGAAGGGTTCCAAAACCAGCAGAAACACTACTGTTTTTTAAAAGCAGGGCAGGAGAATGCGATCCATTATGGCCTGACCCGGGCTTTAACAAGGTCTGGTATCCATACTGGATGTATTATGGCTATGGCAGGCACTGGCAGTTTGAACTGATCAATGCTGTCTTTGTTGATGGACACGCCACTTCCCTTACCTGGAATGAGTTTATCAGGGGTGGTTATCCGCAGTAATTAATCCAGGGATGAAAAAGATCCACGGAAACTATACTATCCCGTGGATCTTTTTATTCGTAGAGTTGGTCTGGATATGGACTAAAGTATCTCTGTGCCATTAAATACTTTACATCAAACCTGAAAGCAAAACTTTTCAACAATTCCAGCAGTGTTATAAGTGGAATTTTTTCAGATTGATATTTTTTGAGTAATGATAGAAAGTGCTTTTTTTCTGCGGGACTTAATCTGTGTGAGAAATAGCCATATATGTGCTGGATAACATTTATCTGTTTTTTAATACCTGGCTTCCTTTCAAAGGCAGTATAAAAGATACCCGCATAATCTGAAACAGTCCTTTCAATGTTTCCTTTTCTGTATCCTGCAACAATTTTTCCAAGCTGAATCATTTTGCTCTGGTTGTAAAGCATCAAAAGATACTTGTATTTTGTGTGGAATTCAATCAATTGGCTGATTGAATGAGTGTTTTTTTCAAGGTTCCTCATTTGCGCAAAAGCAAAAACCTTTGTGAGAAAATGGTGTCTTATCTCATCATTTTTTAACCTCAATTCGTCTTCAATCGGTTTAAGCGGGAATCTTTCTTTGACATATTGATCAAACAGACCCATACCCATCCTTACAATATCTTTTGCATTCTTGTCCCTGTAAATCTTTGTTCCAGATGCTCCGCAGGAAGGCGATTTACCTTTAAGAATAAAACCATCAACATCCTTAAGACCATCAAGAAACCTGCTTGAAAAATCTTTCATCTTTTCAGTAAAATCAAGTCCTGTTTTTGTCTGATAAATTCTATATCCAGCTTCTGTCTGATAGATTTTTATCGGGTCCCTTGGGACTCCAAGTCCTATACCAATTTCAGGACAGACCTTCATTATGTCCACAAAATTCTTTAATTTTTCAACAAGTTCATTGTGAAGAATTTCGCCATTATATCTTACCCTGTCTCCATCAAGGCAGGCACTCATAACGATCACTGGCTTTACGAAATTATTCTCAAAATCCATTTTTCACCACAGGCAAAATCAACCGTGAAGGGAATTTCTTCCCTGTGTAAATCGTCTGTTTTGCAATCTTCAGCTCAGCATCAAAAATATCATTTTTTCCTGTATTATGGTTTCTATCAAATTCAGGGAAATTACTGCTCGTAATCAAGAGCGCTATTTTGTGACCCTTCTTAAATCTGCAGGCAGTTGCTGACATACGGATCCTTAGTTCAGCAATCTCGTCTCTTGAAAGAAAGTTTTCTTTCTCAAGTCCATTTCTGTATCTTGTTCTAACCATTCCGCTCGATATCTCAAGACACCTTCCATCCGGACCGTTATCAGCCAGCCTTACAAAAAAATCAGTATCAACAGCCGATGAACTTGCATAGATCACACATTCAGGATACCCCGCTATTTCAATGTCGTGTTTCAATGTCTGGGAAATAAACCACAAAATGTCATGCCTGTGTTTAAGTTCTAACAGGTTATATGCTGATGAAAAACAGGAAATCGTCCACAAAGAAGGTACTGGATTTTTCGGGTCATAAATAAAACCCACTCTCTCTGATTTTGAAGGTACTTTACTCAGCAAACTACCGTTAAAGTCAAGATACAGTTCAATGTTCTTTGTTTCAGGTGGAAATATCTCATAATGTTTCCACTTATTTGCTCCCATCACATAATATCTGACCGGTGAATCATTTTCTATCCCATTGTCAATCCCTTTCAGCCAGTGGTCAAACCACTGAATCTGTAATGTCTGCATGTCAACGGCAGCAGCCGGGCCAAAGTCGATCTCTCCACAGTTCTGGCTACCAAGGCCAACATGATTCCATGGCCCGATAATAATTTTTGAGTATTTTCTGGCAATTTGTGTTTTTGCATTTTTTCTCAATCCAAGAAAATGTCCGAAACTCCAGCAATGGTCATACCATCCAGTAAAATCAAGATTTGGAACCTGAATCTCGTGATGTGCCTGTTCAAAATGCCATACTTCCTTGAATGGATCCTGCAGCCATCTCAAAACATATTCAGCAAGTTCTTCCGGCAGGTATTTACAAACCTCTGCAATCGGCAGATTCCATATCAGGGTTTCGTGGAGGTATCTGTTCCATATTTCCAGTGCCTGTTCGGGTGTATGTGGTTCAGAAAGTTTCTTCCTTCTTCTGATATCCGGTGCGATGGCATTGAAAAGAAAAGATAATCTTCTTCCTGGTTTGAACGAACCACAAGGAAAGTCAAGATGTTGCAGTTCCACTGGTATTGAAATTGCATTCATAGCCTTAAGATGCGGTGGTCTGAGTTTTGCAAGTTGATATTGCAACCAACCAGGATATGAAATACCCATTGTTCCGACATTTCCATTGCACCACGACTGGTTTGCAATCCATTCAACGGTGTCATAACCATCTTCTGCTTCCCTGTGGACATCAGTAAAGAAAGGGACAAATTCCCCCTCTGAGTCATACCTTCCTCTGACATCCTGACAGACAACGACATATCCACTCATTACAAATCTTTCAAAACCCCTTTCTGGCTTTTTATAGGGAGTCCGTAAGAGTATTGCTGGATATTTCCCTTTTCTCGACGGTAGGAAGATGTTAGCATAAAGAGTTGTGCCGTCCCGTACCTTTATTTCGACATTTTTTCTTACCGTGATTCCAGATGCTTCCATGATTATTTAATTATACCATTTTTCCCTGGCATTCATTCTGACCGTATTTTGACTTCAAGGACATTCGTGGTAAAATATTCAAGTTATCGTGGAGAAATTCATGAAAGTAAAGGTACTTGCAACAGACAATATAGAAAGCCAGGGTATTGAAATCCTGCAGAATGCAGGATTTGAGGTTGTGGAAAAAGGAAAGCTAACAGAACAAGAACTACTGGATGTTATTGATAATTACGATGTTTTGATTGTCAGGAGCGCAACAAAGGTGACAGCGCCTGTCATAGAAAAAGGTAAAAAGCTAAAAATCATTGGCAGGGCAGGCGTAGGACTTGACAATATAGATGTTGAAGCGGCTACCTTACGTGGCATTATTGTGATGAATGCTCCTGAAGGAAATACTCTTTCTGCAGCAGAGCATACATTTGGATTAATACTTTCTATGGCAAGACAGATTCCTGCAGCTTGCAATATGGTGAAATCAGGTAAGTGGGACAGAAAAAAATTTATGGGAATTGAACTATTTGGCAAAACACTGGGTATTATAGGTCTTGGTAGAATTGGAAGAAGGGTTGCTCATTATGCGAAATCATTCGGGATGAATGTGCTGGCGTATGATCCTTATGTCAATCAGGAAGATTTAGAAAAGTTAGAAGTTAGCCTTGTTACTCTTGAGGGGGTTTGTAGACAGTCAGACATTATAACATTGCACCTGCCATTGACGAAAGAAACCCAGAATATCCTGAAAGAACAGCACTTTTCCATGATGAAGAACGGAGTTATGATTGTTAATGTCGCAAGGGGTGGCCTTTTTGATGAATCCCTGCTTGAAAGGTATATTCGTAATGTGAAAATAAGAGCAGCTGCCCTTGATGTTTTTTCAAAAGAACCGCCTGATTGTACATCCCTTTTAGAACTTGAAAATGTGATTGTTACTCCACATCTTGGTGCTTCCACAAAAGAAGCCCAGATAAATGTTGCAAAAGACATATGTCAGCAGATTGTTGATGCACTTTTGCATAAGGTTATAAGAAATGCAGTAAATGTTCCTACAATTGACAAGGAGGTTATATCACTATTTGGAGGTTATTTGACACTTGCTGAAAAGCTGGGGCTATTCCTTGCCCAAACAGTGGACAGAGATATTGAAAATATCACAATAGAATACGCAGGTGAAATTACAAATTATGATACAGCGCCTTTGAAGGCTTATTTCAGTAAGGGTTTTGCTGAATGGTTTCAAACTGCTACATATGTAAATGCGCCCTTAATACTAAAAGAAAGGGGCATAAAGCTTTTTGAAAAGAAAAAGGCATCAGCAAAGCAGTTTTCAAATCTTATTAATGTTGAAGTAAATAGCAACACAAAGAGTATTTCTGTTTCAGGAACTGTTGTTGCTGGAGAACCAAGGATTGTGGAGATAGATGGTTATGGTGTTGAAGCAGTGCCAGAAGGTGCTTTGATTGTATGCAGAAACGATGATGTTCCTGGAATAGTTGGACACATTGGAACAATCCTTGGTAAGAAAAATGTAAATATTGCATCTATGACAATGGGAAGGAAAATAAAAGGTGGTCCAGCAATAACGGTTCTAAATTTGGACCAGGAAATAGACGAACAAACAATTAACGAAATCGGGAAATTCCCGGGAATTAGGTCAGTGCAATTGATAAGGTTATAAAATGAAAAAAAACATTGTAACCCTTTGTTCAACCGGTTTGAAGGATTATCTAACCGGTATACAATTGCGCCTGTCCGATTAACCATCCCGGGTTTTCCCGATTAAAAGAAGGGGGTGGTTACTATTAACTCGACACCAATAATCATACCATTGTTTATATTCTGGGGAGCCCTTGCTTTACTCATAGGATATCTCTGGAGGAAATTTGTTGGTGAAAGGACTATTAAAGCTGCTGAAGAAAGAGCAAGGGAAATAATCAGGGAAGCAGAAAACATTGCCCTGACCAAAAAGAAAGAACTTGATATCCAGACAAAAGAAACGCTGTACAGGCTGCGCTCTGAATTTGAAAAAGAAACCAGAAACAAAAGGAAAGAACTCCAATTTCTTGAAAGAAGATTGAATCAAAGGGAGATTCTGCTTGAGAAAAAGGCAGAATTGCTTGAAAAAAGAGAAAGCGACTTAGCAACCAAAGAAGCACAGATTGCTGAAAAAGAACAACAGATCCAGCTGAAGCTTAGAGAAATTGAAGACAAAATAGAGCAAGAAATAAAGAAGCTTGAAGAAATTTCAGGGATGACAAGAGAACAGGCAAAGGAAACTCTTATTAAGGCAATGGAACAGGAGGCTAGAACAAGTTCCCTTGAAATTATTCGTAAAATAGAAAATGAAGCAAGAGAAATAGGAAACAAAAAAGCCAGGGAAATACTTCTTGCTGCAATGCAGCGACTTGCTTCAGAGGCAGCCACAGAAAGCACTGTCAGTGTTGTTAGTCTACCGAATGACGAGATCAAAGGAAGGATAATTGGAAGGGAAGGAAGGAATATTCGGGCATTTGAATCCGCTACAGGGGTGGATCTCATTGTTGATGATACTCCGCAGGCGATAACTATTTCATCCTTCAATATTTACAGGAGAGAAATAGCCAGGATTGCCCTTGAAAAACTGATTGCGGATGGTAGAATACATCCAGGAAGGATTGAAGAAGTTGTGCAAAAAACAATTCAGGAAATGGAAGAACAACTGATTGAGGAAGGGAAAAATGTAGCCTTTGACCTGGGTATTGAGAATCTTCATCCTGAAATTATAAAACTTTTGGGTAAATTGAGATATAGAACGAGCTTCGGACAGAATGTATTGCAGCACGTAAAGGAATCAGCATTCCTTGCTGGCATGATTGCCGCAGAAATTGGACTTAATCCAAAGATAGCCAAAAGGGCAGCCCTCCTTCATGATATTGGAAAAGCACTTGATCAGGAGGTTGAAGGGAGTCATCCTGATATAGGGGCGGATATTCTGAAAAAGTGTGGCGAACCACCGGAAGTGGTTGATGCCGCAATGAACCATCACAAGGATCTTGATATTGCATCACCCTATACAGTTATTGTACAGGTTTCTGACGCACTTTCAGCAACAAGACCAGGAGCACGAAGGGACACCCTTGAAAGTTATCTGCGTCGTGTGGAAGAACTTGAAAAAATAGGTTCTTCTTTTAAAGGCGTAGATCAGGCATATGCAATATCAGCAGGAAGAGAAATCAGGGTTATCGTGAAACCCGAAGAAATCTCAGACCAGCAGGCAATGCTTCTGGCAAGGGATATTGCCAGAAAGATAGAAGAAGAACTTAAGTACATCGGTCAAGTTAAGGTAACAGTAATAAGGGAAAAAAGAGAAACTGAATTTGCCAGATAATGTTGGTACTTTGAAAAGGACAGGGTGATTGCAAAGACCCTGCTGATATATGTGGAAGATCGTCTATGCGTGTGTATTTGTGGTTTCTTTGGTTTTTTCCCTGCTTCTGGTACCAGTAGCAAGAAGATTTGCTATTGTTTTCGATATCCTTGACCATCCTTCACCAAGGAAGATACATAATCTACCAACCCCGCTTACAGGTGGTATTGCTTTATATTTTTCAATACTTGCCACAATAATTGTAGGATTGATAGGCAGCAGATTATTGCCAGAGATTTTTTCCAGCTACTATAGTAGCATATCTTCGGTACTTTTAAAACTTACAATATTTCTTTCAACATCAGCGGTTGTTGTCATAGTGGGGTTTTTTGATGATGTTTATCATTTCAAACCACTTGTAAAACTTGTTTTTCAGATTCTTTGTGGAATCATAACATTTTTAGCAGGCATAAGAATATCCCTTTTTTCAACAAG
Source organism: Candidatus Omnitrophota bacterium (assembly GCA_023818375.1). Classification (GTDB taxonomy): domain Bacteria; phylum Ratteibacteria; class UBA8468; order B48-G9; family DTJG01; genus DTJG01. Next base: position 26,714 of record JAMWCC010000082.1, read on the forward strand.
TATACTTTTACACATAATCCTGACAGTCGGCTGGATAGTAATATGTATGAACAGTTTCAATCTTCTCGACCACACAAACGGCCTTGCAGCAGGGGTTGCCCTTATCGCAGGCGGCATATTTTTCTTTTCTGCAGCAATAAATGGTCAGCTATTCATTGCCACGCTTTTGAGTTGTTTTATGGGTGGAGTTGTTGGTTTTTTGAGGTATAACTTTCCTGCTGGAAAAATATTTCTTGGTGAATGTGGAAGTAGTTTCTTGGGATATTTTTTAGGATGCCTTGCCATCATGGGTACCTATTACAGGTATCAACAACAGAGTTTTCTTCCAGCACTCAGCCCACTTTTGATATTTTCTCTTCCTTTTTTTGATACCTTGAATGTGATCTACATAAGGATTAAAAATAAAAAACCGATTTTTCAGGCAGACACCAATCACATTTCCCATAGGCTTGTTCGCCTTGGCATGAGTCAAATCCAGGCTGTTGGATTCTGCTATCTTTTGACACTTGCAACAGGGCTTGGCGCTCTCCTTTTGTCCAGGCTCAGTTTTACTACAGGTCTTATAGTTTTTGTTCAAACAATCCTGATTTTAATTTGCGTTTCTATTCTCGAAAGCACAGGGAGAAAAAATGGCTGAACTGATTGTGAGTTTAGATACCGATGACAGAAAATCGGCTGAAAATCTTATTGAAAAACTCGGCACACTGGTGGAGTATTATAAAATAGGACCAATCCCGCTGCTTGCATTCGGCACACAATTCATTGAATATCTTTCAAAAACTGGAAAAAAAGTCTTTCTTGACCTGAAGTTTTTTGATATCCCAAATACTGTTGAAATGGCGGTTTACAATAGCTGCAAACTAAACATTTCTATGCTGACTGTCCATATCCTTGGTGGTAAAAAAATGCTAAAGGCAGCAATCTCTGGTAGGAATAAATCAGACAGTAACACGAAAATCATAGGTGTTACTATACTGACATCTTTTTCACAGGAAGAAATAGAGGAAGCTGGCATGCAGGGAGAGATTGATTCCAATATTTTGCGGCTTGCCGACATAGCTTTTGAAACAGGACTTGACGGAATCGTTTGTTCTGCAAAAGAACTGAGATTTTTAAGAAAAAAGTTTCCGCAAAGTTTTTTGATGGTATGTCCTGGAATAAGACCTGATGGCACCAGCTGTGATGATCAAAAGAGAACAAGCACGGTCGGTCAGGCGATAAAGGATGGGGCTGATTTTTTAGTTGTAGGAAGACCTATAATAGAAAGCAATAATCCGGGTGAAGTTGTTCGACAGATTAAGAAAGAGATAATGGAAAATGAGTATGGAAAGAGTACTTGAAATAGACCTTGATGCGATTTTGCAAAACGTAAGAATTTTAAAAAAAATTACAGGGAAAAAACTTCTTGCATGTGTCAAATGTAATGGGTATGGAATGGGCGCTATTTCGGTAAGTAAAAAGATAGAAAAATACGTTGATTGGTTTGGAGTTGCAACTGTTCAGGAAGGAATTTCTTTGAGAAAATCTGGAATAAAAAAACCAATTCTTGTGCTTGGACCAGTGATAGCAACAAAAATTAATTTAGCAAAAAAACACAAAATTTCACTAACTGCAGCAAGCATGGAATTCATCAGAGAAATTAAAGAAGCTGAAAATCTTTCAGTCCATATCAAGGTTGATACAGGTATGGGAAGAATTGGTATATTACCTGAACAGCTTTATGAAGCGGTTGAAATAATAAGAAAATCAAAGGTGAAGCTTGAAGGAATTTTTTCCCACTTTTCTGATTCTGAAAATCCCGATAGAAAATGGGCTCTGAAGCAGATAGAAATTTTTAACAATGCACTCTCATCAATACCTCCAAGGCTCAGGTTTATTACTCATATCGCAAACTCTGGTGGAATTGTCAATGTTCCAGAAAGTATTGAGAATTTTCACATGGTCAGGACAGGACTATTACTTTATGGGGTATACCCATCACTTTTTTTGCGTATTTTCAAAAATATACCAGGGCTCCAATATGCTTTGAAAGGAAAGTGCCGAACAATTCTTGTCAGGCAGGTAGATGCAGGAACAAAAATCAGTTATGGCGGTACCTACCAATGTCCATATAAGACGAGGATTGCCATTGCAGGAATTGGTTATGGTGATGGCCTAAACAGAGCCCTTTCCAATAAATTTTTTATAAAGCATGGTGATGAGCTTTTCCCTATCAGAGGAAGAATCTGTATGGACCAGACAATGATTGAAGTAAATGAATCAGTAAAAGAAGGTACAGAACTTGTTTTTCTTGATGAACAGTTATCGATTGAAAGTATGGCGCAGATATGTAAAACAGTTCCCCAGGAAATTATGACAGGCTTTGGTGTTTCAAGACTAACAAAGGTCTATCGTGGATAGGCAGATTGAAAATTCACTAAAACAAGTCAACCTTTATCTTGAAAAATGTTTGAAACCAACAGGAGGGCTTGCAAAAACACTTGAAAGGGCTATGCAATATTGTGTTTTCCCTGGTGGAAAAAGGATCAGACCATTGCTTGTTCTCGCTGTTGCCAAAATTTTAGGAGTGCCGGAAAAAAAGATCCTTCCGGCAGCATGTGGGATAGAACTGATTCATTGTTTTTCTCTTGTCCATGATGACCTTCCCTGTATGGATAATGATGATTTCAGAAGGGGTAAGCCAACCTGCCATAAAAAATTTGGACAGTCACAGGCGCTTCTTACAGGCGATGCGCTTTTGTGTCTTGGAATAAGAGAAATTGCAAGATGTAATGTACCTGAAGCAGTAATAAGAACATGTAATGTACTTGGTTCAGATGGTATGGCAGGCGGTCAATCTCTTGACATGATTTTCAAAAACAAAAGGCTGTCTCAGAAGATCAAGTTGTGGATAGACAGGAAAAAAACAGGAGAATTATTTTCGCTCTGTTTTGAAATACCGGCTATAATTGGAAATTGTGAAAAGAAAAAAATTGAAAAATTGCAAAAAATTGGTATGCTTTTTGGACTGGCGTTCCAGGTACTTGACGACATTTTAGATAAAGAAGGGGAAGAAAAAAGACTTAGATCTATATTGGAAAAGACAGTCCAAAAGATTTTACACGAAACCAGAAAATTTGATACAGGCACAGATATGCTTATAGCTTTGATCAAAAATATATTTGGCAGTTTTGTAAAAATTTAAGATTGTGATAGAATACACATAAATTTTATGGAGGGAATCATGGCAATCATTGAAACAAAAGAACTTACAAAGCATTACATTCTGGGAAGAAAAAAAATTGTAGTTGGTCTTGAGAAGGTGAACCTTGAAATAAACCAGGGAGAAATATTCGGTATACTTGGACCAAATGGTTCAGGAAAAACAACCTGCCTTAAATTACTACTTGGAATTTTGTTTCCCACTTCGGGTGAGGCATATATTATGGGAAGACCTCCACACGATATTGAAATGAAACAGCATGTTGGTTTCTTACCAGAAAACCCTTACTATTATGATTATCTTACAGGTCCTGAACTTTTGTGGTTTTATGCAGGTTTATTTGGACTTGACATTGATACTGCAAAAAAAAGAATCGAGTATCTTTTGGAACTTGTTGAGCTTCATACAGCAAAAAGGTTGCATCTGAGGCATTATTCTAAAGGAATGCTTGAAAGAATTGGACTGGCGGCAAGCTTAATAAATGACCCAGAAATTTTGATTCTTGATGAACCAACAACAGGACTTGATCCAATAGGCTGCCGTGATACAAGAAACCTTCTGTTAAAGCTGAAAGAACAAGGAAAAACGATTCTTCTATCAAGCCATTTTCTTTCTGAGGTTGAAAGGGTCTGCGATAGAATAGCAATATTTCATAGGGGATATCTTCTTGCAACAGGTACATTAGATGGTCTAAATAAACAATATCAGGCAGAAAACCTTGAAGACCTTTTTGTTAAAACAATATGCAAGTTTGACAATCAACAAAACGTAACAACAGGAGAGACAACATGAAAAGAATGTGGCTTGTAGGACTTAACACTTTCAGAGAATCAATCCGTAAAAAAACTCTCTACATAATCCTTATTTTTGCCTTGATTGTTATCGGTGCATCAAAGCTTTTCTCTTTTCTTACAGCAGAAGAAGAACTGAAAATGATAAAGGATGTAAGTTTTTCTGCCATTGAATTTTTTGGTGCACTGATTGCAATTTTTGGAGCACTTTACGCAGTTTCCGCAGAAATTGAACGTAGAACAATATATACACTTCTGACAAAACCAATCAGACGATCTGATTTTGTGATAGGCAAGTTCTTCGGGGTTTCAATGATTATATTTGTAAATTTTGTCCTCGCAGCGGCATTTTTTATTGGGCTACTCATCTTTAAAAAGAGCCCGCCAGATATACAGGTGTTCAAAACCCTTCTTTTAATATTTTTTGAGCTCATCCTGATTGGAAGCATCACCCTTGCCCTCAGTACATTTACTTCTGATGCATTCAATATTATCTGTTCATTCTTCCTTTACATCGTTGGTCATCTCACTTCCTATGGAAAAGAATTGATTGAAAGGATGGAAAATATTGTTATGAAAGGACTTACAGACATGCTATATACACTTGTTCCAAATTATGAAAATTTCAATATCAGAGACAAAATAGTTGTTGGGCTTGATGTTAGCTGGAGTTATGTTGGCTGGACAGTTCTTTATGGAATTTTGTATATGTGTATTGCCCTTTACATTGCTCTTTACTTTTTTGAAAAAAGGGAAGTATGAGAAAAAAGGGATACAGGTATTTTGTCATAATAGTAATTCTGTTCGTCGGAATCCATCTTGTACAGATTCAGATTGATTACAGGAAAAAACTTGAAAACCTGGAAACTGCTTTAGTTTTACTTCCAGGACAGATGGCAGGAAGCCTGGTTCTGGGCGGCTTCAAAGGACTTGCAGCAGACCTATTGTGGCTACAGATGGAGTCCTACTGGCACAGTGGTCAGCACTATAAGATTCTTCCTCTTCTTGAAGCAATAGCCTGGCTTCAACCAAGCTACATTCTTGTCTGGACAATTGGTGGATGGCATATGGCGTACAATATCTATGCTGAAGTGAAAACAGAGGAAGAGAAACAATACTGGTACGAGCAGGGAATAAAGTTTCTTAAAAAAGGGCTTTCCTATCCTTTCAATGCTAATAAATATGATATATATTTTGAGCTTGGCTGGACATATTATCACAAAGGAAAGGATTATCCCAATGCAGTGAAATACCTTGAAAAAGCCACCAAGTATCCACACCCTGATTATGTTGATGATGTTCTTGCCCATGCCTATGAAAAAAATGGCCAGATTGATAAGGCAATAAAGCAATGGGAATTCGTGAGAGACAATTATACTGCCTTTTTTGATATAGCAACCCGTATGATAAATGACCTCAAAACAAAAGGTAAAGCTACCCCGTAAATCAAAAATTGTAGTCCTTTCAGCACCCTCAGGAACAGGAAAAACGACGATTGTTAATGAATTGAAAAAAAAGTTTGATAACATTGCTGTTTCAATTTCTTATACAACAAGACAGCCAAGGCAGGGTGAAACCGATGGTATTGATTACTATTTTATAGATGAAGAACAATTCAAAAAAAAGATTGAACAGGGTTTTTTTGCTGAATGGGCAAGGGTATATGATTATTACTATGGAACTTCAAAATCCTTTATCGAAGAAAACCTTAAAAAAAATAAAGTAGTTCTTCTGACAATTGATACGCAGGGTGCGCTTCAAATTAAGAAGAAATATCCCAAGGCAGTGCTTATCGGTATTCTTCCACCGTCTATTAAAGAGCAGGAAAATCGGCTTAAGAAGAGAGGAGAAACACCTGAAAACATAAGGAAAAGATTGAAGGCATCTTCAATTGAAAGGAAAATTTTGATGGAAAAATATGATTATCGGCTTATTAATCGTGATTTAGAAAAAACGATAAAAAGAATAATTTCAATAATTGAAAAATGAAAACATTTGAAAAGACAAAATTTGGCTGTTGCTTTCCAGATAGGCCATATTTTCCAATGTATCTTGCAAATGGTATTGACGCAGTTATGATTAATATTCTGGGTTCGTCTGATAGCTGGTGGGAAAATGGTGATTATTCAAGTATTTTATCGCAACAGTATTGCCGTGGATGGTATAAAGCAGACCGAAGGATATATGATACAGAACTCGTCTATGGTAGACTGATACCACTATTTGAATTTTCATCAAATGCTCTCATCAATGAAGAGATGATTGTTCCAAAAAACTGCAGACAGTACTTTGAACCCCAAACAGCCACAGTTACAACATTTTACAATCAACTTGATAATCAATCACTCCAGGAAATGAAGATTAAAGTAACCACATTCCTTACAGATAACCATGTCCTTGTTGAGCATTATGAGTTTATTAAAACACCTGACCCAGGCGTTTCAATCCAATTTTTTATCAATGCATCTTCTAAATCAAGATTGGATATTTATCCAGAGTCAATATTCATGGACGGTTTTTCTATAGAAACTGCACCAGAAAAGTCTCTTATTGCATGTAGATTTAAAAAACAGAATATTTCTGGTATTGTTTTGAGCTGGTTTGATTGCCCTGCCTTAAAAACAAAACATGAATATCCTGGAAAAACAAGCCATGTAGCAATCCTAACAACATGCAAGATAAAGACAGGCCAATCTTTTACCAGATATCTCATTGCTGTTGATAACAGAGACGACGATGATTTTGAAGAAAAAGCAGAAAGCATACTGAAAGAATGTCAATCTTTAACATACAGTACCATTTATGACCATCACAAGGATAAGTGGAAAAAATATTTTGAAACTTCAAAGATAAAAATTCCTGACCCATCAATTTCCCATATCTATGACACAGGTAGGTACATAATGAGGTCAAACATTCATCCATCAGGATTTCTTCCGATGGGAATCATGCCTTATCTCTGGCAGGGTGTGATGTTCTGGGATGCGTGTTTTGCAGTTGAGGCAATGGTAGGATGCGGAAATACTTCTGAAGCAAAAAGTGTCCTTGAACATCTTTTGATTTATGAAAATGAAGGAAGAAAACTGGCAAAGGCATACAATTCAGAAGGTATACGGCTTGAATGGACTGTTGAAGAGATACGTTTTACTGACTATGGATTTTTAACAAAGCAGATTCACAATAATGCAATGTGGGCGCACACCATCTTTAGTTTCTATCAATATACAAGAGACATTGAATTTTTAAAAAAAATGTTTCCCTTTGCACATGGGCTTTTGGTTTTTATAGTGGATAAGTTCCTTGAAGACATGGGCAATCACATAATCATAAAAAGATGCGAAGGAGTTGATGAATCAACAGTAATAGAAAAAATCAATGATACCTGGAGTTGTGCAATAACATTAAGGGCACTGATGGATTACAAGAATGCAAGTATCACCCTTGGTATAAAACCAGGTATTGAAAAACTGGATGAGATTATAAGAAAGCTTGAGGCAGGTCTTAATATGAATATTGATGAAGATGGTATCATGCAGTCATTCAAAGGTGGAAAACTTCCCCATTGGGGTTCATTAATCTTTGATTTATTTCCACAGCATCACTCTCTTTTGCCAACAATCAAAAAAATGATGAAAAATTATGACAAAGAAATGGACACATACAATTTTCACTCTGTTACAAGATATGCAGAAAAAATGTTTCCCTGGGCAAACTTTTTGGTGGTAAGAATTCTTTCAAGGATTGGAGACAAGATGGCAATGAAGCTTCTTGAAAACGCTTCAAGATTTACAAACTATTTTGGTGGAATTCCTGAAAGAATTTTTTACCACAGGGAACTATTTAACCACTGGTTTTTTACAGCCCATGCTACAATGGTCTGGGCTGTTAATGGAATTATGGCAAATGTTACACAAGATACTTTAAGGATTCTCGTCTGCTCACGTGAAAAATGGAAGGATGTCTCCTTTGAAAATATTTATGCAGGTGCTGGACTTATTGTCAGCGCTGAAATGAAAAATTGTAAGCTAAAAAAACTTTATATTGAAAACCTAGCGGGAAGAAAAACCCTGAAGTGTATTGCGGGAAAAAATAAGCCGTTCTTAATCTCATTGAAACCAGGGAAAAATAAAATCATATAAGATGGAAAAAGCACCATGGGTCTGTGGCAAAGCCGCATTTGAAAATAGGGTTGTCCACATTGATCTAAAAGGACCAAAGATACCTTTTGATTCTTTTAAGAAATTTCTTGAAAAGCTTGCTCGATGGGGAATAAATGGGGTACTTGTCGAATATGAACATCGTTTTCCCTTTCTTCCACTGAAAAATCAGTTTCCTATCTCAGAAAGATATTCAAGAAATCAAATGAATGAACTGATAAAATTTGCTTGTGATCATGGTATTGAGTGGATTCCACTTGTTCAGACATTCGGACATGTTGAGTATCTATCAAGATTAGAAGGAACACAAGTTCTATTTGAAAACCCTGAATATCCCCAGCAGTTATGCCCAATGAAAACACAGACAAGGAAATATCTGGAAGACCTTCTTGATATAATCTGTACATTCCATCAAAACACAAGATACATCCATGTTGGACAGGATGAAACACACCAATTAGGATACTGTGCACAATGCAAGAAAGAAGTTAAAAAAATAGGAAAGATCGAGTTTTATTTACTGCATGTTCAATGGGTCTGGGATATAGTAAGAAAGTACAACAAAATTCCTTTATTCTGGGCAGATATGTTTTTCACTGAGAATCGTATAGACCTTCTTAAAAAGGTTGATCATGCGATACCTGTTGTTTGGGAATATGATGATACAGATGAAATATCCCATGATATTCGGATTGGTAGTCCAAAACCATCCATACTTGATGCAAGAAATCCTTATAAGGCACCTGAAAAGGGTTTGCCAGTTTCAAGGTTTGAAAAAGATGGTAATTTTTTTGAAGACATGGATGAAAAAATAAAGAATATGATTGGAACTGATAAGAAAACTGGGTATCCAAAGAGTTTTCCACAGACAAGAATTGTCTCGCAAATTAACAAGAATTTCTGGTCTGCATGTGCAACATACAACTGTTCTGATAAACAGTTTTTACCAGATTTCATCAGGGCGCTCTTAAATCCAATATTTATGTGTAAAACTTTGAAAGAAGTTGGCGGAAGATCGATCATTGCAACAAACTGGGCTCGAGCTCATTCCTGGGCTCCAATATCTCCACCATGGACACTTTACCTTTACAATATTGCTCATTTTGCTGCTTTTTGTTATACAGGAACTACAAAACCTTCTGATATTAAAGAAACCTCAAAAATTATTGCCCGGGAAATTAGTATGCCTGTGAATTTTGGAAAATTTTCTCTGGATGATATTTTGTGGGTAATATCAAGCAATGCACCAGGACCAGGAATAATGAAAAGGATAAGAAATCTTGAAAATACACTTTTGCTTTTGAAACAACAAAAAATCAAAAGTAAATTTGGGAATGGACTACTTATCGGTGTTGAAGCAGAATTACTGTGGTCAAAACTAATTTTTTTGCAAGAAGAGGCAAGATGGTGGACACCAATGAAAGGTCAGATACCTTCTATCATTTTCGAAGAAATGGAAGAAAGATTTACACATATTACCAAAGAGATCAAAAAACTTGAAATAAGGGCTTATACCTATTATACCGAAACAGTGGGGGATAGCAGATCATTTAAAACATGGTGGAAAGGACTTTTTGATTTAGACCTTAGTATTACAGAAAAAGCCATAAAATCTTTAACAAAATAAAAAGGAGTTTGTATGAAAAGAAAAAAACACATATTTCTAGACCTTGATACACTGAGTGATTGGGACACAAGTATTGTCCAGAGGTTTCAAAAGGCAGAAAAAATTCAGATCAATGCACCAAAAACAGATAATTCTGAATGGGATGCAAGATGTTCAGAATATCCAACTGTGTTGTATGAAAACGGCATCTACAGAATGTGGTACAGTGTCCAGCCATCAGCAAAAGATTATTCTGAAAATCCCGATCATTTTTATTCCGCATATGCTGAAAGTACTGATGGGATAAACTGGAGAAAGCCAGATCTGAAAATTACTGCCCAACATATTTGGCCTGGAAACAATCTTCTTGCTCTTCCAGGAGCAATCCAGGGAGTTGTAAAAGGACTTCCTGGTAGCAAATATAAATACTATGCAATAGTAATCCAGATTAGTAAGCCAGAGCCAGGTATTACCGATAAATGCGGTGCAATTGATGAAAGGGGTACAATCCTTTTTGGTTCAAACGATGGATTCCAGTGGCAGAGAATAAAAAAAATTGTTGCACATGGTGATTGTGGCTGTATATTTACTGATTTTCCTTCACAGAGGTATTTGTTTTTTCAAAAGGTGGGGCTTATGCACAATTTATTTGCAAGGCGCTCTTTCATTGGTCTTGAAAGCAAGGACTATGAAAACTGGATTGGTTATGATGGAGCTTTGAAATGGAATGAGTGTTTTGTGGCTGATGATTATGACGATATGATAGCAAGACAGCGAGGTTTTTTAATAACTGATTTCTATGGAATTACCCTACACAGGGTCGGTGATGTGTATATTGCTGTACAGAATGTCTTCTGCATAGGTTTACCATTGCGAAACAATTTCGGACAGAACCCTTCTGGATTTTCTCATTTTCGTCTTGCCTATTCTCATAATGGTTTTAATTGGAGGTATCCTGCTGGAAGACCTGCTATTCTTGAACTTGGGGAACCAGGAGATTTTGATTCAGGATTTATGTGTCCTGGTTTGAACCTTCTTGAAAAAGACAATGATGTTTTACTTTATTATTCAGGAACTCCTTTTATGCATGGCTGGTGCATTGATGTAAATTTCAGTTTTAGAAAAGATATTTCTCTTCGAGAACAGGACAATTCATATTTTATTGGACTTGCAAAAATGAAAAAGGATAGGTACGCTAGTTTGTATGCAACATACAAAGGACGTTTTTCAATGGACCCTGATTCTTCAGGTATTGAAGCCCTGACAGTGAATCCAGAAAAACCAGAGTTATATGTTAATGTGTATTGTCCCAAAGGTTATACGAAGGTCGCGATAATGGACTATAAGACTAAAAAACCATTGCCTGGCTTTGATTTTGATGATTGCATTCCAGTCACAGGAGATTTTATAAGGGCACCAATAGTATTCAGGAAAAAGAAAATTTCAGATATACCAGCAGACAAACTTGTTTATCTTTCTTTTGAACTTTACAGAGGAGAAATTTTTTCTTTTGAATGGGGGTTATGATGAAAAACATTCCAAGGGAAGAATATCCAAGGCCAGATTTTTGTAGAAATGAATGGCTCAATTTGAATGGCAATTGGGATTTTGATATTGATACTTCAAACACAGGAATTGAGAAAAACTGGTTCTTACCAGAGAAAAAATTCAGAGAAAAAATTGTTGTGCCATTCCCGCCAGAAAGCGCTCTTTCAGGAATAAAAAACACTGACTTTATGGTTTCTGTGTGGTATAAAAAAAACCTTGAAATTCCAGAAAACTGGAAAAGTAAAAGGATTTTTTTAAATTTTGGTGCAGTAGATTTTCTTGCAAGTGTCTGGCTCAATGGACAAAAGATTGGTCATCATACTGGTGGATACACTCCATTTTCTTTTGAAATTACTCCTTATTTGAAAAAAGAAAATATTCTGGTTGTCAATGCCTATGATGATAACAGGACAAATCTGCAACCGTGCGGTAAGCAATCTCAAAAATACATGTCTTATGGCTGTTATTATACAAGGGTTACAGGTATCTGGCAGACAGTTTATCTTGAAGCCACAGGGAAAAACTACATAAAACACTTTAAGATACTTGCTGATTTTGATACTGGAAATGTGTTGTTTATGCTTGAGATTGAAGGAAAAGGAAAATTGGATATTGAAATCCAGGCACAAAGTGAAAAAATATCACAAATATCAACTCCAGCAGGTGGACTAACTTTTGCTCAGTGCAGTATAAAAAATTTTATTCCCTGGTCGATTGAAAATCCATTTCTTTACAATGTGAAATTCACTCTTTCTTCAGGCAATGAAAAACAGGATGAGGTTCATTCTTATTTTGGTTTCAGGAAAATTGAGATAAAGGGAAAGAAAATTCTTCTTAATGGAAGACCAATCTTTATGCGTCTTGTACTTGACCAGGGTTATTATCCTGATGGAATTTATACCGCGCCATCAGAACAATCATTGGTCAATGATATAAAAATCTCAAAACAGATGGGATTTAATGGAGCAAGGTTACATCAGAAGATTTTTGAACCACTATTTTTGTACCATGCAGACAGGCTTGGCTACCTTGTCTGGGATGAATATCCGAACTGGGGAATAGAAAACCGCCAGAGTCATCAGACAGCATCAATTTTGATTGACGAATGGACAGATGTTATAAAAAGGGATTTCAATCATCCATCAATTATTGGCTGGTGTGTTTTGAACGAAACCCATGCACCACAGGACAATGATCTGATAAGAAGATTTTACAAAATTACAAAAAAACTCGACCCAACAAGACCAGTCATAGACACCAGCGGCTATATCCATGTTGAGACAGATATGTATGACTGCCATAATTATCAGCAGGACCCAGAAAAATTCAAATCTGATTTTGAGCCATTTAGAACAAAGGATGTTGTATGGCAGAACAGGCCTGAACTTGATGCTCCATATCAGGGTCAGCCATACTGGGTAAGTGAATATGGAGGAACATGGTGGGATGAAAAAGGGATAAAGCAGGGCTGGGGATACGGAGACCGACCAAAAACAAAAAAGGAGTTTCTTACAAGATATAAGGAACTTACAGAAGTTCTTCTGAACCATCCAAAAATATGTGGTTTTGGTTATACGCAGCTATATGATGTTGAGCAGGAGGTCAATGGTCTTTACACATACGAAAGAAAACCAAAGTTTGCCCCGCATATCATCAGTAAGATTAATTCACAAAAAGCAGAAATTGAAAAATAGTTCAAGAATAGAAATTTACGAAAGCTACTACAGGGAATAATTATGACGGGTAAGCAAAGAGTCTTTGCTGCTTTTACTCACCAGGAACCGGATTTTGCTCCTGTTTCTGACCAGCTAATTGTATCAAGGGTTGCTTCTGAAATACTTGGTAGATATGCCTATACTGGTGGCGGAGAATTTGCAAGAGATTGTGTTGAACTTCTTTTGAAGGGAGAAAGGGATCTCCTTGTTGAAAGGCATACTCAGGATACAATAGAGATTCATCAAAAACTTGGACTCGATTTTGTAAGGGTTGGTACAGTTTCATCAAAAAACTATTCAAAGGAAGACCTTCCTGAAAAACTGGATGAAAAAACCTATCTTTACAAGAACAGAGAAACGAAAAACTATCACATTTACAGGTTTTCACCCAGTTCAGGACAGTTTTTCTGCATTGAGAGTTCATTTGATAGAGAAGGTATTCCTGCCCTTGAAAGAGAGATAAGACAGATTGAAAAAAAACTTAAAGAGCCATTTGATTTTTCTGACCAGAGTATTTTTGAAGCATGGGACAGAATTACACAAACACTTGGAAAAACAACTGCAATCGCTTTTTCTGCAGGCATTGCAATACCGATGCAACCAGTATACCTTGAATGCCTTGCAACAAAGCCACAACTCATTGAAATCTTTCTTGATTACCAGACAATGCACTGCATTGAATTCACCAAGGAAGCAAAAAAACATGGTGCTGACTTTATTCTCGGCGGTGGTGACTGCGCAACAGACCATGGACCAATTTACAATCCGAAAATTTTCAAAAATATGCTTGGACCAAGATACAGCAAAATTCTCAAAGTATGTAAATCCCTCAATCTTCCATATGTTTATAGAAGCGATGGAAACACAAAACCTTTGTGGAAAATCTGGTTTGAAGAGATTGGCTTTGATGGATATGCAGAGATAGACAAATCAGCAGGCATGGATCTTGGAGAATTGAAGCAGTTATATGGAGAAAAAATAACACTTATTGGAAATGTTGACTGCGCAAAAACACTTGTTTATGGAACAAAAGAAGAAATAGAACTGGAAGTAAAAGATTGTATCAGAAAGGCAGCAAAAGGTGGTGGATTTATTCTGACTTCATCCAATTCAATTCATTATAATATCCCTGCAAAAAACTTTTGCTATATGGTTGAAGCAGCAAGAAAATATGGAAAATATCCAATAGAATTTTAGATACTTTCATTTTTCAGGACTTCACGAACAAATTCCCTTACTTTTTTTTCAATCTGGTCCCGTACCGTTCTCATTCTTTTTAGTTTGTCTTCATAAGAACCACGGACATCCGGATTTTTTATATTCCAGTGTAGTTTTTTTATATTTTCGTCTGTAAAAGCAGGACACCTTATATCTTCGTTTTCATCGCAAATTGTTATTATGTAGTCATATGCAGAAGCACCCGGCAGTAATGAAAGGAGTCCTTTTGGATACTGATTAGATATGTCTATCCCGCGCTCAGCCATATCCTGAACCGCCAGAGGATTAAGTT
>JAMWCC010000082.1:41252-54888 GCA_023818375.1 Candidatus Omnitrophota bacterium
GTCCCTGCACTTAAAACTTCAAAATCAAATGGCGCAATATTTCTTAAAAAACCCTCTGCGATCTGGCTTCTTGCATCATTCTTGATGCTTATGAACAACACCCTGATTTTGTTTCTTTGTTTCTTTTTAGCCATTTTGTAAAATAATAGCATAAAAAGGAGAAAAATGACCAATCGGCCAAATGTTGTTTTTGTTTTTGCTGACCAGATGCGCGCTCAGGCGACTCATTATGCAGGGGACCCGAATGCCATTACACCAAATCTTGATAGACTTGCTGAAGAAAGTATCGTTTTTACCAATGCAGTTGCTGGATGCCCTGTTTGCAGTCCATACAGGGCAAGCCTGATTACAGGTCAATACCCACACACCCACGGTATATTTCTTAATGATCTGTACTTACAGCACAAAGCAGTTTCTATTGCTGATGCATTCAATAGCGCAACATATAATACTGGATGGATTGGCAAGTGGCATTTAGATGGGCATGGAAGAACACGCTTTATCCCGCCTGAAAGAAGACAAGGGTTTAAATTCTGGAAGGCGTGTGAGTGCACGCACAACTATAATCATTCAGTATACTATGCTAATACTGACCAGAAGCTTTACTGGGACGGTTATGACGCAATAGCCCAGGCACATGAAGCAGCCAGATACATCGAAGATTACCAAGATACAAAACCATTTGCTCTGTTTGTTTCATGGGGTCCACCACACGACCCCTACCAAACAGCACCTGATGAATTTAAAAAACTTTTTGACCCTGGGAAACTGATTTTGAGAAAAAATGTACCGCCTGAACTTGAAGAAAGAGCAAGACAGTGGCTCAGTGGATACTATGCCCATATTGCTGCCCTTGATTATGCAATGGGAATTATTCTTGATGGAATAAAAAAAGCAGGGATAGAAGATGATACCATTTTGATTTTTACATCTGACCACGGAGATATGCTTGGTTCACAGGGACATTTTGCAAAGCAAAGGCCCTGGGATGAGTCAATCCTTGTTCCATTTTTACTAAGATACCCGAAAATTTTTGGAAAAAATAAGAAAATTTTTACTCTTCCTTTTAACGTTGTGCATATTATGCCAACGCTGCTTTCCCTATGTGATATAAAGATACCTGAGACTGTTGAAGGAAAAGATTTTTCAAAGACACTGATTGGAATTGAACAACCACCAGAACAAGAAGCAATTATCTCATGCTATTGTCCATTTGGTCAGTGGACAAAAAAACAAGGTGGAAAAGAATACAGGGGGATAAGGACTGAAAGATATACCTATGTCAGGGATTTGAAAGGACCATGGCTTTTGTATGACAATGAACAAGACCCCTATCAATTGAATAATTTATGCAACAATCCTGATTTTGAAAAGGTTCAGTCAGAACTTGACAAATTGCTGAACAAAAAGTTAGTTGAAACAAAAGATGAATTTTTGCCGGGTGAATACTATATTGAAAAATGGGGATATCAGGTTGATGAAAACCTTACAGTTCCTTACTGGCTTTTGGATTAACTCAAAAAATATATACAAAGGTTAGTTTCGAATACATATTTACTTGGGAAACAAGATCCTGCTTCAATTAGACAAGAAAAAGAACCAAAAGTGTAAAAAATAGAATGGCAAGCAACGTATTTGTAAGCACTTTTCCTCGTCAAGATTTTCCAACAGATTGATTTTTTCCTTTGCCTTTGCTAAAATACAGCAAAAATCATTAACATAAAGGAGCTTCTATGAAAAGGTACTCACTTGGAATTGATTTTGGGACAAATTCAATGAGGTTATTGCTTGTCAACATTTCTAATGGAAGACAAGTTATTGAAATAGTGGAAAATTACCCTTCAGGAAAAGACGGAGTGATAGTTGATTCCAGAAATCCACATCTTGCAAGACAGAATCCTGCTGATTATATCTATTGTCTTTCTAAAGCAGGGCAGAAACTTGGTAGAAGGATGAAACTTAAAGGAATTAAGGCTGAAGATGTCATAGGTATCGGTATTGATACAACAGGCAGTACTCCGATCCCTGTTGACGAAAACCTTGTCCCTCTTTCTTTCAAAAAAGAGTTCAGGAACAATAAAAATGCGATGGCATGGCTCTGGAAGGATCACACATCTTCTGATGAAGCCGAAGAGATAACAGCTCTTGCAAGAAAAATCAGGCCTGAGTATCTTACCAAGATTGGCGGAGTGTATTCCTCAGAATGGTTTTTCTCAAAAATCTTGCATTTAGCAAGGACAGATCCTAAGGTTTTTCAAGCAAGTGCAAGTTTTGTGGAACTCTGTGATTATATCCCTGCACTACTTACAGGATGTTCAACTCCTTCAAATGTATTAAGAAGCATCTGCGCAGCTGGGCACAAGGCAATGTACCATGATAACTGGGGTGGCCTGCCTGATAAGGAGTTTCTTGAATCACTTGATACCAGGTTTAAAGGTCTGCGGGAAAAACTTTATGATAAGGCATACCCTGCAGGGATAAAAGCAGGTGGGCTTACTAAATACTGGGCAAAAAAATTAGGGCTTCTGGAAGGAACACCAGTTAGTGTTGGTGCGTTTGATGCACATATGGGAGCTGTAGGGGCAGGAATAAAAGAAAATGTTTTAGTAAAAATCATGGGAACTTCCACATGCGATATCATGATTTTCCCGAAGGATAAGAATCTTCCTGATATTCCAGGACTATGCGGAATAGTACCTGATTCTGTTGTACCTGGTTTTATCGGACTTGAAGCAGGACAATCTGCTGTTGGAGACATATTCTACTGGTTTTTGAAAACATTTCTTCCTGAAAAAAGAAAGGATGTGTTTGCGTATTACACGCGGCTTGCAAGAAACATCAAGCCCGGCAGTTCTGGTCTTGTTGCCCTTGACTGGCACAATGGAAACAGGACAGTTCTTGTGGACCAGAAATTGACTGGCTTAATTGCAGGCTTAACACTGAGTACAAAACCAGAAGAAGTTTATAGGGCACTCATGGAAGCGACCGGCTTTGGCGCAAGGGTGATTATTGAAAGATTGAATGAATACGGAGTAAGGGTTGATTCCATCGTTGCCTGTGGCGGGCTTCCAGAAAAAAATTCCCTCTTAATGCAGATCTATGCTGACATTACTGGTAAAGAGTTCAAGATTGCTTTTTCAAAGCAGACATGCGCGCTGGGCGCAGCAATGTTTGGCGCAGTAGCAGCTGGAAAGGAAAAATCAGGATTTGAAAATGTGCAACAAATTCAGGAAAAAATCTGCCGATTCAAGCCACAAACCTATAAGCCTGTAAAAGAAAACCATTTAGTTTATGAGAAAATTTACCACAACTATAAGAAACTGCACGACATGTTTGGAATTCCAGATTACACTGGAAATCTTTACAGCGTAATGAAAGACATGCTGAAAATTCAATCAGATGCAGTCAGGTGATAAAAGCTTGCTAAGAAGAAAAACTTTTAGCGAAACCCTGGAGGACTTATGGAAATAATTTCTTTTGATGAATTTAAAAAGATGGATATAAGAGTTGGAAAAATCCTGGAAGTCAAGGACCATCCAGATGCAGATAAGTTATATGTTTTGACAGTTGATATTGGAGATGAAATAAGAAAAATTGTGGCAGGAATAAGACCATATTACCAGAAAGAAGAACTTACAGGAAAGCTTATCATTGTACTTACCAATCTTCAACCCCGCACAATAAGGGGAATTGAAAGCAAGGGAATGCTTCTTGCAGGACTTGACGGTAATAATCTTGGAGTGCTTACTGTTGACAAGGATTTAAGACCAGGAACGAAAATCAGTTAATAGTTAAAAGTGGTTGTTCATAGATTACGGCTTGCTTTAAAAAGTGAAAAAAGGCCGTGTTCTGTTTTTTCCCAGAAATGGGGTCTGGTGAAAAGCTGCAAAAAACCTTTCCAGGCACCAATGCTTATAAGAACCCAGTATAAAGGTGAGATTAAAGTTTCAGGGATAAGGTATCTATATGAACGGCGCAAACATCCAAGAACATTAAGTAAAACAAAAATTCCATTGCTTATCAGAAGTACCCATGTTATAAGATCTGCTGTAGGATAAAAAAAGCCGGATAGCAATCTTGCTTCTGTTCTAACCAACCATGTCACTGTTATAGCCCAGTACACAGGATTAAAAAGAAGTGTGATAAAAAGGCCTGCAACTGTAAGCTGGAAACTAAAAAAATTTATCACTCCCATCCTTTTCAAAAGAAAAATTGGCTTTCTCATGTGAACGCACCATGTCTGAATATATCCCTTGACCCATCGGGAGCGCTGCCTCATCCAGTTTTTTAGTCGGCTGTTTGCTTCCTCCCAGGTTGTGCTGTCTAAAACCCTTGTTCTGTATCCTTGTCTGAAAAGGCGTATTCCAAGATCACAATCTTCTGCCACATTGTAAGGATCCCAGCCACCAACTTTTCTAAGTGCATCAACCCTAAAATGGTTTGAAGTACCACCAAGCGGAATCGGAGCATTAAGTCCATCAAGACCTGGTAGATACAGGTCAAACCACATTGAGTATTCTGAAGTAAACCATCTTGTAAGAAGGTTCTGGCGTGGATTGTAATAATTAAGTTTTGCCTGAAGACAGATTATTAAAGGATTATCAAGCTTTCTGAAAGCAATAACACTTTTTTTAAGCTGGTCTGCGTCAGGAATATCTTCAGCATCGTAGATTACAAGATACTCGCCTTTTGCTTTGGAAAGTCCGATATTACACGCCTTTGGTTTTGTTCTGGGAAAAGAATCAGGTACTATTACGACTTCAAAAAACTCAGGTAATTTGATTTTTTTTAGAGCTTGATGCATTGCAGTATCAGTTTCTTCAACTAAAAGCTTCACATCAAGCTTGTCACCAGGATAATCGATCTGAGTAATTGCTGTTATCAACTGTTTTAAAACACCTGTTTCTTTATAAACAGGTAACAGTATCGTATATACTGGTAGGTCGTATTCAGGTAGCTTTTTTATCTCTGATGAACTGATAACGATTTCCTGTTTCTGAACAAAACCTATGAGCACCAGAAAAAACTTGTAAAGTATTGTTACGAGATAAAATATGCTAACCAGAAGATTAACAACGACAAAAAACATCTTGCCATAATAGATACTGCAGGCAACGAGCAAAATAAGAAAAACAATAACAATTTTCCTTTGCCTGCTGTCAAGAGTTATACGTGCGTCTTCTAACATGATTAATTTTTTTCATCTATGATAACACAGTTTGTGAATTTAGACGCAGACAATCGCTTGGGTTTATGATAGGGTGAAAATAGATAATTGACAAAAATCAGACATAGGATAGAATAAACTACAAGTTTCTCTGTTCTTTATCGTGTGGTTCGGAAAAAAATAATGAGAAAATCTGCAATAATTTTGGTTCTTTTATTTGCTGTCATTTCCTTATGTGGCGAAGAGCCCCAGGAAAGACTTTTTACACTTCAAGATAGTGTAAAAATAGCACTTGAAAACAACCTTGATATAAAAACTTCTGAACAAAAAATCGTTCAGAAAAAATGGGAAAAGGAAGATTCCAAAACATCGTTTCTACCAAAAATTGTAGGAACTTTTTCCTGGACACATCTTGATAAAGTACCTTCAATTTCAGTTCCTGGAATGCCAATTAAGATTGAGATGAGTAAAAACGATATTTATAACGCTCGGGTTACATTATCACAACCAATTTTTACAGGCGGAGCACTCTCATCCCAATATGAGATGAAAAAACAGGAACTTGATATTGCACATGGTGAAAATCGTCTTACAACCCAGGATGTAATCTTTCAGGTAATACAGGCATATTTTTCAATCCTTAAGGCATCCAATTTCCATCAGGCAGCAACAGCGCTTGTCAATCAGAGGCAGGCGCATCTTGTAAATGTAAAAAAACTTTTTGATGCTGGATTAGCAACAAAAGCAGACATATTGAAAACTGAAGTTGCACTTGCTGATGCAAGACAAAAACTCGTTGAAACAGAAAATATGATAAACCTTGCTAAAGAAAACTTCAAAACGATTTTGAATTTTCCATATAGCTGTGAGATAAATATAGAAGATACATTAACCAGGGTATGGGAAGGCAAAGAGCTTGAAGCATGGAAACAGATTGCCATAAAAAACAGAGAAGAAATAAAACAGATTGAAAGAAGTAAAACAACGCTTGAGCTTGCTAAAAAGATTGTAAAATCAGGCTATTACCCAAATATTGCTTTTGTCCTTTCCCTGCAGGGAGAAAAAGGAACATCTTCAGGACTAAATAGCTGGTACCAGAATATAAGCGCATTACTGACTGCTAATTTTGATATCTGGAACTGGCAAAGCACAAAGAAAAAAATCAATGCGTTAGATTCCCAGATTTTACAGATAGAGACACAGAAACAAAAAATCATCAATTTAATAAACCTCGAGATTACTTCATCCTATTTAAACCTTATCTCAGCACAGGAAAAAATAAAGGTAATGGAAAAGGCAGTTGAAGACGCACAAGAAAATGTTAGGATAAATGACTTGTTAAGAAGGGAAGGACTTGCAACCACAACTGATGTACTCGATGCCCAGACTTACCTTTTTCAGACAAAAGCTTCTTATTATCAGGCACTTTATGATTATCAGATAGCACACTATCAGCTCATAAAGGCATCCGGACAGCTTATTGATGAATTTCTCGCCACAAAATAAAATATCATAGTATGAGCCATCCAAAGATTGCCATAGTCTGTGGAGAGATTTCAGGTGACCAGTACGCATCTTTACTTGCATTGCATCTGAGAAAAATTCAACCTGATACTGAAATAATCGGGATAGGTGGAAAAAAACTGAGTCAGTCAGGGGTGAAAATTATTGCAGAAAATCCACTTTCAGGCTCGTTTGGAATATACTCTGTTATCAGAAATATTCATCAGCACATAAAATTTTTAAATTTGTGCGCCTCTGCTATCAGGAAAGAAAAGCCTGATTTAATTATTTTTATTGACAATCCTGGGTTTAATCTAAATCTAGCAAAGAAACTTACGGATTTCAGAAAAATCTACTATATTGTGCCAAAAGTCTGGGCACACGGTTACCAACGAATTTTTTTAATAAGGCATCTTTTTGAAGCAGCCATTGTAATTTTCCCCTTTGAAAAAAAGCTTTTTGAAAAAGAGGGTGTATCGGCTTTTTATTTTGGGCATCCTGTCATAGACTTAATAGAAAATTCCACAGATAACAATGATTTTTTTGAAACAACAGGATTAAATGAACAACATACTGTTATAGGTCTTTTCCCTGGTAGCAGAAAGGAGGAAATAGAATGGATTTTACCTGTTTTGTT
This sequence comes from Candidatus Omnitrophota bacterium, assembly GCA_023818375.1. GTDB lineage: Bacteria > Ratteibacteria > UBA8468 > B48-G9 > DTJG01 > DTJG01. The sequence goes on from JAMWCC010000082.1 coordinate 48,560, forward strand.
AAAGGCAGGAAAATTTATTCAGAAGGATTATAAGGTTTGTTTTGTTGTGTCCTGCGCGGATGAAAATCTTCTTCCAATCATTAAGAAAATTATAGAAAAAGAAAGATTTCATTGCTCTGTATGGACCGGTTCACCACATGTAATTGCAAGAGTTTCGCATCTTGCTCTTGTAGCAAGTGGAACAATGAATCTTGAGCTTGCACTTCTTGAAACTCCAATGATTGTTTTTTACAAAATGAATAGACTAAATTACATCATTGCCAGAATTGTAGTACAATTACAAAGTGTCAGCCCGGTAAATATCATATGCGGAAAAAAGGTAGTTGAAGAATTCATTCAGAACATAAACTGGTTGAAGTTTAACAGGGTTTTTTCCCAGATTATGGACAAAGAAAGTGAAAAAAGGAAAACACAGATTGAGTATTTCAAAAGTTTGAAAGAACAACTGGGTTGTAAAAATGTTAGCGAAAGAGTTGCTCAGTTTATTCTTGAAAGGGTAAGATGAAAGTTCTTAAGGAATATCTAAAACTTAAACAGTTTATTGAAGTTCAATATAAAAAATTGTGGCTTGGCATTTTTGTCAGTATGCTTTCAACATTTTTTAATGGAGCCTCAATAAGTACAATCGTACCTATCATGGACAGGGTTTTTGCCCGCAAGCCTATTATTATTCCAGAAAATATTCCTGAGATACCTGCTGTTAAGAATCTTGTTTTCAAGATGAACTCAATGGAACCAATGGCACTACTGAAAATTGTCATTGGTTTTTTGATTATCATGGTTGTTGGGAAGGGTGTTACATTCTATCTTCAAAACTATCTTCTGCGCAGTTTTGGAACAAGGATTCTTGCAAATTTAAGACAAACTCTCTATGAAAAAATTCAGTACCTTTCAATGGAGTTTTTTTCAAGAAAAAAGACAGGCGAACTTACATCAAGGATAGTTGTTGATGTAAGTATGCTTGACCATGTACTCTCAAGGGAAATCCCTGTCATTGTGCTGAGCATATGCCAGGTGATAATCTTTCTCATGATTGTCTTGATGATTGATTGGAAATTAACACTTCTGGCGCTTGTGATATTCCCTGTGATGCTACTACCCATACTCAATCTCAGTAAAAAGCTACGAAAAATATCAAGAACGCTTCAGACAAGCTGGGCAAATTTAGGAAATATCATTCATGAAAGCATTTACGGTCAATCAATAATAAAAGCATACAATCAAGAGCAAAACCAGATAGAAAAGTTTTCCAAAGAAAATGAGGCAATATTTCGTTCAAATCTTTCAATCATAAAAAGAACATCTCTTGTAAGTCCATTCTCTGAACTTTTGACTACTATTGGTGGTTGTATAGTGATAATGATAGGTGTTAGCAAGGTATTGAACAATGAATTTTCTCCTGGATTCCTTTTCATGTTTATTGCAGGGCTTTTGTCTTTGATCCAGCCTTCAAAAACGATTATGAATGCGATCACATATATTTACATGGCAAGTGCTGCACTACCAAGAATTTTTAGCATACTTGAAGAAAAACAAACTGTTGTTGATTCCGGTAAAAAAGAATGTCCATTGCTGAAATCAAAGATTTCGTTTGAAAATGTCTCTTTTTCCTATGATGGAAATCCAGTTTTGAAAAACATCAATCTCGAAATAAAGGCAGGAGAAAAAGTAGGAATTGTTGGTCCTATCGGCGTGGGAAAAAGTTCTCTGATTCAGCTTCTGGTAAGATTATATGAACCTGTTGAAGGAAAGATTCTTTATGATGGAATAGATATAAGAGAATTTACCTTAAGCAGTCTAAGAAGCAGGATTGCCATTGTTACGCAGGAGCCGATTGTTTTTTCAGATACAATAAGAAATAACATAATCTTTGGGAAGGAAGATGTTTCTGAAGATGAATTTTTGAAAGCAGTAGAAATATCAAGGGTTTCAGAATTTGTTGATAGATTGAAGGATGGTTATGATACAGTTGTCGGAGAAAGGGGACATACCCTTTCAGGTGGTCAGAAGCAGCTGATATGCCTTGCAAGGGCAATCCTGAAAAATCCCCAGATACTTTTGTTTGATGAAATAACAGCTTCACTTGACAGTCAATCAGAAAAAATACTTCATAAAGCAATTGAAGATGCTATGCAAAACCGTACAGTTATTTTTGTTGCTCATAGATTGGCGACAGTCAGAAACTTGGATAAGATTGTTGTTCTTAAGGATGGAAAAATTGAGGAAATTGGCAACCACCAGCAGCTTATTGAAAAGAATGGATTTTATGCAAAACTGTGGGAATACCAGCATCAAAAATAATTATTTCTGGCCATAACCCTTTCCATGGTATCTCTCGTACCATTTTTTAATTTCGTATTTTGGCAGCTCTTTTAATGTTTTTTTGGAAATTTTTCCAAGAATAATAGCAAATAGATTTATCTTTGCAAAATATTCTGTCATTAACGCTGCAAAAACTGCTTTTTCAGGGTTTTCATCAAATGCAAAAACTCCATGTCTTCCAAGAATAATGGATGGACAACCGGGTTTTCTGTGTTTCAAAATTGCTTTTCCTATGTTGTCTGCTTTATTGTCTACATACTCTGTAACAGGAATTTCACTTCCAAAGATATCTGCCTGTCCTGTGGTAAAACATGGTATTGGAATCTCACATGCAGCAAAAACACTGGCAAAAACACTGTGGGTGTGAACAACACCACCGATCTCAGGGATATTTTTATAAATGAAAGCATGGTGAATCCAGTCAACTGATGGCTTTAATGTTCCTTCAACTATATTTCCATTAAGGTCGATCCCTACAATATCAGTAGCCTTCATTTTCTCATAAGGCACACCACTTGGCTTTATATAGATGATTTTTCTTTTTCTGTCTATGCCACTGACATTTCCCTGGGTACCTGCAACAAGGCCATATTCTGGTAAAAGAAGGTTTGCTTGGTATACCCTTTTTCTCAGCTGGTTCATTTTTTCCACACTGGCTGAAAAACAATTTTGTTTATCCAAAAGATAATCGGATGTTCTGGCTGGATTACAAGATTGTATCCTTCAATATCTTCGTTGTTATAAGGGCACTCAATTTCAAGCATTTTCCACTTCTGGTCAATCGTAAATTTTTTTGAATATTCCGGTATGGACGTCCTGTCAGTGCCTTGTTGCCTTAAAATTCTTACAATGTCTGACCTTGAGTTGGGTAGTTCAACTCCCTTGACACTGACAAGTAATTCCATTGGCTTTTCTGCTTTTACCCACATCTTAAGAACATGAGAGCGAAGCGGTACATTGTGAAGTTTAAGGGCAATATGAGTTGTGCTTTTTGTTTTTTGAGGTTCTATCATTAATGATGGCATTCCATCCTTTTTTGTCTCATAATCAAAAACAAACCCTGTCATTCCCATTCTTCCGAAGTTTTTTTCAGTTTCTTTATCAAATGTCTTCCACTGAAACAGATTGAATTGTGTTTTGCAGTTTGCTTTTTTTATCCCGTAATCAGTGGCTTTTATCAACACCGGAACAGTTGAGGTTAAAAATCCATTTTCATCGATAATATTCCCAAAAACAAGCATTTCAATATCTGGCTCAACCACAGGAATTTCGCCAGTAGCAGTATTACCCTGAATTTTAGCAGGAAAACTGACATAATCCCGATGCAACCAGTATTTCCATAGCGAAACCTTACCATAACTTACAACAAGTTCTGCTGTTTTTACCTTATTTTCACCTTTAAAGTTCCAGCTCGCAATAAGTTTTGTCCCTTTTTTCTGTATGGATAAATCTGAAACCTGATTATAGGGCTTTCTTGATTGTTTCAGATATATATCAAACCAGGAAAAAAGCTGTTCATCTATTTCTTCAGGAAAACCATGTTCCCACATAGGTACAATAGCAATTCTTTTTTCACCTATAGAATCCTGATAGGTTTTCACAACAGAAGGAAGATAAAACCAGTTATCGTTTGAAGCCACACCCCACAGAAATGGCACTTTTTTGTATTTCAATCTTAATGCAGGGTCAATCGTTCTGTTCCAAACTTCAACATCCTGTGTTGTTTGAAGTTTTGTAAATTGGGGAAGATTTGTCCCAAGAGCCATATTTCCACCAGCAAAAAATGACATTCCGCATTTAATTCGTGGGTCTGCCCCAGCGATTAAGGTTGAAAAAAAGCCACCATAGGAAGAACCACCAACCCCTATTTTTTCAGGGTCAACTTCTTGTATGCTGGAAAGATATGTAATAGCCCTCATCTGTGCTATGGCAAAATGTGTCATATTCGCATCTTCAGGATTTTTCGTGTTAAATGCTATCCAGGGATTCCAAGTAGAATGGGGAAGTGTGACACACATACAAACATACCCCCTTTTTGCAAAAAGTTCTGGCATACCAGTATTTGCAGGCGCCATTCCTCCCTGGCTCCAGAAAATTGCAGGAAGATTTTTTGCGCCTTCAGGAAATGCAACGATTCCATAAATTCTAACTAGCTTTCCCTGATACTGCTCTGATGTAAATTCAACTTCTTGAATCACAATATTTTCTTTTTTCTTTTCACTTATTATTTTTGCATCAAGTGGTTCATTGATAATACTATCCATGTTAAAAATAGGATCAACAAAATCTGGCTGCGCGAAAGCCAATAGAGTTCCAATGAAAAAACACAAAATGTATTTATTCATGCTTTTACCCAGTAATCATGATATTTTTGAAAGGCTTTTATCACAGCACCAATGTTTTCAACAGGGGTCCCAGGGTATGCGCCAAATTGCAACAATAGTCCACCTTTTTTTGAACCTAATCTTTTAACGCAATTGAAGATGTGTCTGTCAATTTCTTCAGGTGTTCCAGAATATGTAATGTGCTGTCTGTCAATGTCAAGATTTATACAGACCTTTCCCTTAAGAAGTTTTTCAATGTTATCTATTCCATTGACCATATCCTGCGGGTTAAGCACACTCACGCCGCATTCAACCAAATCTTCCATTATAGAGACAATCCAGCCGTCTGTATGAAGACTCGCATGGACTCCATTATCACGACATAAACCAAAGAATTTCTTATAAGACGGCTTAATAAATCTTCGCCACGCTTCAGGACTTATTGGTAGATTATTTTGTAGTCCTAAATCATCCCCAAAGCCAATTATGTCCACACCAAGGTCAATCCACTTTTTAATAACAGCAAGCCAGTAATCCTCAATAATTTCTATAAGTTTGTAAAGATTTTCATTACCCAGTGCAAAATCAATCATTGCGTTTTCAAATCCGCGAAGGTATGTAATAAGGAGAAAGAAAAACCCATGGTCGACACCACCACTGGTAACATAACCCTTACTTTTCGCCTCCTGAATATTTTTTCTCGCATTTTCCCAGTCAGTATATTTTTCAGGGTCAGGCGCCTGATAATCCTTTAATTTTGCCCAGTCATCCAAAGGGTGTTCAATAACCTGTCCATCAAGATAATCGTGTGGATATATCCACAAACAACCCCACTTATCTCTTATTTTATTTCCTGATCTCCTTGTTTCATCTCTGGCGACTCCAATATTAACTTTAGGACAGGTTTCCTTTAATTTTTCGAAATATTCTCTGTTACTATCCCAGATTGTCGCAATTATTGAAACGCTAGAAAAAATTTCTCCATCACCTTTTAGCTCGATACAGTTTAAATATTTTTCCCGTTGCCTCATATATCCTCCCAAGAGAAAGTTTTGCATATTTTAACATATTTTCCGACTTAGGGACTTCTGCGGTAAAATATTTCTATGGAAGATAAAATTCTTTCTGCAAATGAAATAAAAAAAATCATAGACGAATTGGCTTGCCAGGTTTTAAAGGATCTTGGACAGGACTTGGCGATTATTGGAATAAAAAGGCGTGGAGCAATCCTTGCTGAAAGAATAAAAAAAGTCATAGACAGGAAAACCAGCGGAGATATTGATTACGGTTCACTTGATATTACCCTTTACAGGGATGACTTCAGCGACATAGGAAGTGGACCGATTGTTTCAGGTTCTGAATTATTGTTTGATCCTGAAGACAGAAAAATTTTGCTTGTTGATGATGTTTTGTACACAGGAAGAACAATAAGGGCAGCCATAGACCAGATTATTGACTATGGCAGACCAAAAATCATAAAACTTTTTGTGCTGGTTGACAGGACAAATTGCAGGGAACTACCAATACAGGCAGATTATCATGGTATCAAGGTTGTGACAGGAAAAAAACAAATTGTAGATGTTAAATTAAAAGAAATCGATGGGATTGAAGAGGTTATTGTAACTGGTAAAAAATGAACTGGAAAAGAAAAGATTTACTGGGCTTGGAGGAGTTAACCCGTGA
>JAMWCC010000069.1 GCA_023818375.1 Candidatus Omnitrophota bacterium
CCGCGTGGCTGGTTTCAATGGTATTGCAGGTATTACATGGGAAGACGGCATCCTGATGATGAAAGACAGATAAAAAGATGGAAGGCAATGAAAAGGCATATCAGCCAGATAAAGAAAAACTGCAAACCAGGTGATTTAAACTGCAGGAAAAAACAACGGCAGGCACTTTTGCACTGGGCTTATGATAGCAGGAAGATTTGATTATTCCAGTATCAATAGTTCAACACACTTTGGACCGAGAAAAATTTCATTTGGAAGTGAAATACTGGTTTTTTTGATTAAGCTATTTGCCTTTCTGTATCCTGATACTTCCATCCTAACTTCTGCCTTTGTTTGGCCAAAATTTACAACAACCAAGTAATTTTTTCCATCAAAGCACTTTATTCCAGCTGCTTTCACATCAAAATTTGACTCAATCTCCGGGATAAATACATTGCGAGATAGAAAACGCGTCTGTTGGCGGTTTTTGTTTGCGATAACAGCACAACCAATATCAAAAACAATGCTGCCTTTTCTGACTATTATCTTTTCCCTGTACGGATAGCATATTTCATCTACAAAAAGACCTGTCTCCATTGATTCTGCTTCAAGCTGGTTGAGTTTAAGTCCTGCCTGCCTTTTTTTTGGTCTGTAAATAAGAAAACTATTACTACCATAGATTCCAATTATTCCAAGACAATCATCGACATTTAACCACGAAGAACTGAAAACAATTTTTTCCTGTTTTTTCGCTGGTCCTTTGAGTGTGGTAAAACCACCTTCAAACCAATATGTTCTTTCGCATCCATTGTAAATATCATTGGGTATATTTAAGAAAAGTCCTTTTGCCTGATAAATATATGTCATGGGCAAATTCGCAATACATCTCTGCATCACAATACATGTGGTATCATCAGGAAGTGCAGCAAAAACTATTTCATTTTTTGCAAGAATTTCTGGAAGCTGCCCTTCAGAAATGAAGGATTCAGAATAAATCTGTGTTTCTCCAATCGTTACAAAACCATTATCAAAAATAAATTCTCTGTGATAAACAGGTTTTTGATAATTAACTCTTCCATAACCCATAACACAACCTGCAAGATTATTTCTCCACTCAGCAAGATCGCTTCTTTTAACAGGTACACACAATCCCTGCGGTGGTTGTGCAGAAATATAGCACCATGAAGCAATCCTGTTTTTGCCGCGCACAAAACATGCGCCATGATATTTATCGTTCCATTGTTTCAACGCAGGAATTTTTTTCTCTTTTTCTAAAATTTTCTCAAAAAATCTTTTCCAGTAAGCAGCCATTGATATTGTACAGGCACGGTCTGTTTCTAGACGAAGATAATAAATAGGAGCCCTTTCTAAAAGGCCTCTGCATCTGGTGGAAAGAAAAGAACCATCCTTATTAATATTCATTTCTTTTTTGATTGTCTCAAGCCATCCCTTCTCAAATTTTTCGCATTCAGTATCTCCAAGTAAATCTTTAATCAATAACCAGACTAAAATTGCATAGTCCTGGCAATAGCAATACCTGATTCTTGTGTCCCCACCAATCCTGCATAATCTTCCATCAGGAAAAGTACAACTTTTTACAAGGCGCCAGAGTTTTTCAATATGCCTGTAAATAAAATCAGGCGCCTTGAGTCCTGCCATTTTGTATGCAAAATGGAGCATTCCAATATTTGAAAGGCATATTACCATATAGCCAACATTCAGATATCCGTGATGATTGAGGGCAAAGGAAGGAAAAAAGTTATCCCCAACAAACCATTGAGAAATTGGTTTTCCATTAACAATCTTTCTGGATTTTGCGTCAGATGCAACAGAAATTCCATTGATAATAAAAGAAGTCGCCTTTTCAATATATTCATTTTTTCTTCTTACATCAGGAAACATCAAAACCGTTCTTAGTAGATGTGCTCCATTCCAGATATTGCTTTCTGGATGATTGTGGGTTATTTTTCCAGCAAAAACTTTTCCCTTTTCTTCTGGCATATCCCTGAAGTATCCATCAACAAGCCAGTCAGATTCTGAAACCATAACCTTTTTCAAAAGATACCAATCATTATCTGTAAGATAATCCCTTATGGCATCAATCGCATGCATCATTCTTTCCAGTCCAAGAACACTTATCCAGGTATGTCCCCATTTTGTTCCATCAAGGCAGTAATAATTTCCTTCAATATGACTTTCAAGGTTAAACCTGAGCATTTTGAGTGAATGAGAAAGGATTTCATCCCTTTTCATCTTACATTTTTTTTCATCAATATCAGGATCAGCTGCGCAAATTGCAAATGCTGAGAATGCCTTCTGATGTGTCTGAACAGCCCAGTTGTTATATCCTGTGCCAAAATATTCAAGTTCTGGCTTTTCAGAAACATTGTAAACAAACGACCTTGCGAAAGGAAGCCATCTTTCAAGCAACCGCAGATAATCTTTGCCCAACACAACATTTTGCATTGTTCAAAATTTCCTTTTTTTTATTGTTTTCAGAATGTCTCCAGCCAGATATAATGATCCACAAACAATTCTGGGACTACTGGATTTTGTTTCAATCAACTTTAAAAAAGCAGTCTCTGGATTTTCTATTATTTCAGTAGCAGCAGTTGAAAACTGCTTCATCTTCTTTGCAAGTTCTTCTGGAGGTACACTCCTTGGTGTATCAGGCCTTGTGAAAATAAATTTTTCTCCAGTGTTTGAAAGTAGTTTCAACATTGTTTCCCACTTTTTATCCTTCAAAATCCCAATAAGGAAAACGAATTTCCTTTCTGGAAAATATTGTTTTAGTGCTTTTTTGAGAGACCTGATACCATCAGGATTGTGTCCACCATCAATAATAACGATTGGATCTTCCATAACAACCTGAAATCTTGCTGGCCAGACAGCATTTTTCATTCCATCAAAAATTGCATGATCAGGTATATCAAAACCCATTTTTTTTAATAGCATCAATGACTGCATAGCAATCCCTGCATTATGAATCTGGTGAGGACCAAAAAGTTTTATAGAGATATTTTTCAACTCTTCAATTCCAGCAAAGTGTAAGCTCTGCTCTCGTGGAAAATCAAAAGACGCAGTTTTCGCTGAAAAATCCCTGCCGTAAAAATATAGTTTTGCTTTTTTCTGCCTGCAAACTCTTTTTATGACTTTTAATGCATCCGACATCTGCTTGCCAGAAACAACGATTGAATTATGTTTTATTATCCCTGCTTTTTCAGATGCAATTTCTTCAATGCTATTGCCAAGATAATCCATATGGTCAAAAGAAACAGGTGTAATAATTTCAAGAACAGGTTCCAGCACATTTGTTGCATCAAATCTCCCGCCCATTCCAACTTCACATACGCACACATCAATCTTTTCTCTCCTGAAGTACTCAAAGGCAATAGCTGTAAGGGCTTCAAAATATGTTGGTTTCATTTCAACAGGTAATCTCTCGCACAGATCCTTCAGTTCAAGACACAATTGATTAAAGACCTTTACAGGTATTGGCTTCCCATTTATCTGTATTCTCTCTTCCACCCTTATAAGATGTGGGCTTGTGTATAAACCTGTCTTATATCCTGCCTGTTTCAGACAGCTTGAAATAAAACAGGCGACAGAACCTTTACCATTTGTTCCTGCAATCAGAACTGACTTATATTTCTTGTGGGGATTATCAAGGTGTGAAAGTATTGACCGTATTTTGTCAAGACCAAGTTTTATACCAAAATCAGTAAGCTTGTCAAGATATTTAATCCCTGAAACATTCATTGAGAAGGGGTAAATATAGTAAGAATTTTTGTAAGAGTTTGTTTTAGCTGGCTTCTTGGCACAACACCATCAAGCATTCCATGGTCAAACAAAAACTCTGATCTCTGAAAACCTGGTGGAAGCTTCTGTTTTATTGTTTGTTCAATAACCCTTGGACCCGCAAAACCAATCAGTGCCTTTGGTTCTGCCAGAAGTATATCACCAAGAAATGCAAAACTTGCAGCAACCCCACCCATTGTAGGGTCTGTAAGTATTGAAATATAAAGGGTCTTTGTTTTTCGTAGTTTGTTTATTACTTGAGATGTTTTCACCATCTGCATGAGAGAAATAAGCCCTTCATACATCCTTGCACCACCGCCACCCCCACAGATAGATACAATAGGTTTTTTTTCCATCATTGCAAGCTCACAAGCCCTGACAAATTTTTCGCCAACCACAGACCCCATGCTTCCCATAATAAAGTTGCTGTCAAGTATTGAAAGAACAACCTGAATCCTTCCTATCATAGCCCTGCCATATACAAGAGCTTCATTAAGACCTGTTTTTTTTATTTCCTCTTCAAGCTTTTCTTTATACGTCTTTGGTCCCTTGAATTCAAGTGGGTCAATAGAAACCATATCTGCATCAAGTTCTTCAAATGTTCCTGGTTCAGCAATGAGATTTATCCATTCTTTTGCTGTCATACGAAAATGATAACCACAATATGGACAGACTTTGAAATTTTCTTTTAGCTTTCCTTCATAGATGAGTTTGTTGCAATCAGGACATTTCTGCCAGATATCTTTCTTGATGTCTGGTGCTTCTTTTGGCTTTATCGGGATATATCTTTTTTTATGCCTGAATATCATGATATGAGCCTGTATTGTTTCAAAATATTTTCAAGCTCATTCATTGTTTTTTCTGAAGGAGGAGTAAGCGGCATCCTTAGTTCAAGATTAATCTTTCCCATCAGATACAAACACCCTTTCACAGGTATCGGGTTTGTTTCAATGAAAAGTGCCTTGAAGAGATTGAAAAGCTTAATATGCATTTTTTGAGCTTCAGCCCAATTACCCAACAGTGCTGCGTGTACCATTTCTTTCACCAGTGCAGGCACAATGTTTGCTGCAACTGAAATTACTCCTTTCCCACCAACAGCCATAATTGGAAGTGTCATTGAATCATCGCCAGAAAGAACAACAAAATCTTCAGGGCAAAGGGAAATAATTTTGCTCACCTGATCTAAACTTCCACTTGCTTCCTTTATTCCCACGATGTTTTTTATCTCTGCAAGTTTTGCCACTGTTTCTGGAAGTATTGAAATGCCTGTTCTTGAAGGAACATTATAAAGCAATATCGGTATATCAACATCTTCAGCAATTGTTTTGTAATGCCTGTAAAGACCTTCAGGTACTGGCTTATTATAATAAGGAGTAATGATAAGCGCACCATCACAACCTGCTTTTTTTGCGTATCGGGTCAATTCCAGTGCTTCAGCGGTTGAATTTGAACCAGTACCAGCAATAACTGGAACGCGTCTGTTGACAATTTCAAGGGTATAATCAATAACCTCTTTGTGCTCATCATGAGTTAATGTTGCTGCTTCTCCAGTACAACCAACAGGTACTATTGCATCTGTTCCATTTGAAATCTGAAACTCAACAAGATTTTTAAAACTTTCCCTGTCAAATTTTCCATCCTTAAAAGGTGTGACAATCGCAACGATTGAACCGGTAAACATAAGACCTCCTGGTACCATTGCTATAATAATACAACATCAGGATTATAAAAGTCAAACAAAAAGCAGGTTGAGAAATATTCCCAACCTGCTACAGGTTAATTATACAGTTTAGAAATTCAGCGGTGCGTCTGTATTGGCTCCACCACTCATAAACTCAGCATAGGTTAACCCTTTTGCAGAACCATCAACAAAAACTGCGCTTAATATCGGAAAATCCTGATGTCTGCCATAAGCGTCATGAACAAGCGTATTGCTCCAGATGTGCGCTTTCACATGCCTGTATCCATAATAGCTTTCAAAAAATAATAGCGTTCGCGATGGATTTCTCACCTTTGCAAGTTTATTATAGTAAGGTGCTGCATTTTGACCAAGATAATAATTGTATCCATAATCAGCAGGATAATAATAAGACCTTGTGACCTGCTTAACATCAGGACAACATGGTATCCCGCTTGCTCCCCTCAATCTTCCATTAACATCATAAGTCATTGTGCCTTTGATGTAACCCTTTTCAAGAAGCACATAAAGGGGCCAGGTAGCAGTTCGAGTACCTGCATCATTTGTATTAGCCGAGAGGGTTGGTCCTGGAAAATATCCATCGTTATCTTCGACATAAAGATGTACGGCAAGTCCTATCTGTTTAAGATTGGCAAGACACACCGACATCCTTGCCTGTGCTCGAGCCCTTTCAAGTACTGGCAAAAGCATTGCTGCAAGTATCGCAATAATTGCGATTACAACAAGCAATTCAATAAGTGTGAACCCATTTTTTTTCTTTTTCATTTTATTTTCCTCCTATTCTTAATCACCCCTGTGATATGTCAAAGGTCCTCTTCCATAGGTATTTGCTGGAGCACCTCCACCAGGAACAACATCTGATGGGAAATATGGAATAAGATCAACTCTTCTAAAAGACCTTACATGTCCATCCACCATCAAACAACTTGCAGAATCATTGTGCCTGAAATCAATATCTCCTGGTTGGGTTGTTGCATGAGTGCCACATCTTATGTACAACCCGTAATTATGCCCGTTCCAGTCAGCAAAGTAGATTGTGCCTGAAGGATCTCCACCACCTATTAAGTTGGTCCCACCATACACTCCAACCTGACCACCATTATACATGTTATAATTCTGTCCATAGCTCCTTCTGTATGTCTTTCCATTGTAGACAAATGTGGCTCCACCTGTTCTATGGGTCGGACACTGTAAAATTTCAGGAGATTTAAGATAATTGAACATAGCAGTGGCAATCCCTAAATCACTGAAAATCCATCCATACGGAAATGAATCTTGGTCCTGTCTATACATATGAAGCGCGAGTCCTAATTGTTTAAGATTGCTCATACATACCGCCTGCCTTGCTCTTTCCCTTGCCTTTG
>JAMWCC010000032.1 GCA_023818375.1 Candidatus Omnitrophota bacterium
AAGGCACCCTGTCCGAACATGAAATTCTGCGGAAAAAAGATTACAGACCCTATCAGTAACCATACTGCCTATATTTTGCCTGCATCAGAACAGATTTGTGTCAGTGATTGCTGCGATATGGTCAGGGATTTCTGGGCAGGTTATGGTCTCAGTGGTGGAGTGAGAAACAATCATTTTGAATTGGGCGGAGCAAATATTGTGTATATGGATGGCCATTTAGAGTGGAAGAAAAAGGACCAGATGAAGTATTATTTCACTTATTACGGTGGATACAGAATAGGATGGTAAAAGGAGGTGAGAAAATGAAAAAGAAAGGTTTTACTCTGGTGGAACTTCTTGTAGTAATTGCGATTATAGCGATTCTTGCAGCGATTTTATTTGAGCCACTACTAAGGGCGCAGGGCATGGCAAGAAGAGCTGTGTGCGCCAGCAACCTGAAACAACTGTACCTGCAATTGATAATGTATGCTGAAGATTACGATGGATGGGGAATTGGAACAATGGCATGGGGAACTCCGAATATGTTTGTTTATCCTGCAAATGCACCATGGGTAAAAGCATATTTCCCGAATCCAGAACTGTTCAGGTGTCCTGCAACTGACTGGAGAGCATACAAAGGAAGCGCATGGAACTACAGACCCGGTTATAGAATTTCAGACAGGCAATATGCTTCCTACTGGCTGATGTTTGGCTACTCCTTCCACACCACAACTTGCGCACAGGACTTTTACGGCTGGCATATGTATGCTGGTTCAACACCAACAAGCGCGCACAAGGCACCCTGTCCCAATATTAAGTTTTGTGGGAAAACCGTAACAGACCCCAAAACAGGTTATTCAGCATATATCCTTCCTGCATCCCAGCAGATATGCATCAGTGATACATACAGCTGGACAGGGTTCTGGTATGGTTATGGTTTGACAGGTGGAATAAGAAACAATCACTTAGAGTTTGATGGTGGAAACGTGGTTTATATGGATGGTCATTTAGAATGGAAGGCAAGGAATCAGTTTAACTGGTATTTCCAGTATTATTACGGCGGTATATTGTGGTAAAAAGGGGGTGAGAAAATGAAAAGAAAAGGGTTCACTTTGATTGAGCTTCTTGTGGTAATTGCGATTATAGCGATTCTTGCGGCAATGTTGCTTCCTGTGCTTTCAAGGGCGAGAAAGCAGGCAAAGTTCACAAGGTGGCAGGCATATAGAACAAACCTTGTTACTGACGAAAGCTTGATACTATACTGGACATTTGAAGATGGTCAGGGTGTAAAGATTCAAAACAGAGCTCTTGGAGACCCCAGGGACGAAGAATACAACAGGACTGCATATGATGCGTTGTTTGATAATACACCTTTTCCAACACCTGCAAATCCAAACCCAACACCAACAGATCCTGCTTCATGTCCTACCTGGGTAAAAGATGGTGGACGCTGGCCCGGAAAGTGGTCGCTGTATTTTGATGGAAATGACTTTATAAGAACAGGTGCAGGAGAATGGGTCAGTGCTCTTACAATAGAAGCATGGGTCAAGATTGATAGATTGACTGGTGGAACGCAGACAATACTATTCAATGATTTCTATCAAGCAAGCAGAACACCTGCCTGGGCTTTGTTTGCTGAGAGAGGCGGTGTTGTGCAGGCAGCATTATGTTATACTGCTGGACCAAGATACCTTTCAGGGCAAGCTTTAACTCCTGGAAAATGGGAACACATTGCCTTTACTTGGGAAGCTACTTCAAGAAGATTCATACTTTATCAGAATGGAATTGAAGTTAACAGGATGCTATTTGATGTAGCTCCGCAAATACCTTATAGTTACTACAACACTGAAATAAATGTAGGGAGAAATGTCAGGACTGCCGGAGATTTCTTCATAGGATACATGGATGAACTGGCTGTATTTAAACGGGAGTTGAGCCCCTCGGAAATAAAAGCGCACTATGAGATGGGTAAGCCCAATTGAAGTTGATAGTGAATAGTTGATAGTTTTTGCATTTATTTCCCTTTACAAAAGGGAGATTACAAAAGGATTTTTGAAATCCACCCCGTCCCTCCTCTAACAAAGGAGGGAGTATCCCTTTCCCCCTTTAGAAAAGGGGGATTAAGGGGGATTTAAGCAGGAAAAGGAAAAAATCCCTAAACATTTTTCTTATTTTTTTTCGTTGGTTTTAACCTTTCTTCAATTTCCTTTGCTTTTTTTGCAAATTCCATCAGCCTTTGACTGACGATATAATTAACTGTTCCTTCAGGATATGTGCCATCTTCATTCTGTTTGCCGGCAGGTATACCAGTGAGAATTTCAATGCCTTCGTCAACATTTTTTACTGCCCAGACATGAAACTTGCCTTCTCTCATTGCTTCGACAACTTCTTCCTTCAACATCAGGTGTGTGAGATTTTTTTCAGGAATTATTACTCCCTGGTTTCCTGTCAATCCCCTCAATTTGCAAAGGGAATAAAATCCTTCAATCTTTTCATTTACTCCACCGATTGGCTGAACTTCTCCTTTTTGATTGATTGAACCAGTAACAGCAATTCCTTGTTTAAGTGGAATTCCAGAAATTCCAGAAATCAAAGCATAATATTCAGTTGATGATGCGCTATCTCCTTCAATCTCTTCATAAACCTGCTCAAAACAGATTGTGGCAGTGAAAGATAGCGGAAAGACCTTTCCAAATTTTTCTGCAAGTAGTCCTTTGAGTATCAAAAATCCCTTATTGTGGATAGTTCCTGTCATCTTAACTTCTCTGTCAATGTGAACAGGCCCACCCTTTCCAAGAGAAACACTTGCTGTAATTCTTGATGGTTTCCCAAACTGATAATCCCCAAGAGTAATAACACTTAAGCCGTTGATCTGTCCGACTTTTTCACCCTCTGTGTCTACCATTATGATGCCTTCCTTCATCAATTCTTCAATCCTTTTTTCAATGAGGTTTGACCTGTATATCTTTTCTTCAATGGCTTTCTGAACATGCTCTTTTTTTACAATATCCGAAGAATCAACACCTGCCCAGTAATTGGCTTCTCTCAACAAATCCGATATTTCCATAAATCTGGTAGATAGCTTTTTCTGGTCTCCAACAATTCTTGAACCGTATTCAACCACCTTTGCCACTGCTTCTTTGTGAAATGGCTTAAGATTATCATCTTTTACCCTTTTGCTAACAAATCTTGCATATTCTTTGACACCCTTCTCATCCCTATCCATCAAGGAGCTGAAATCAACCCTTACCTTGAAAAGTTTTTCAAAGTCCTCATCATAGGTATAAAGAAGATAGTAAATCAAAGGACTACCAATAAGTATAATTTTCACATTCGCGGGAATCGGTTGGGGTTTTAAGGTTGGTGTATTTATTATTCTGAATTGTTCATTAATGTCTTCAATCCTTATTTCCTTGTTTTTGATTGTTCTTTTCAGCGCTTCCCAGGCAAAATAATTCCTTAGTACATCAAGAACATTTAAAATCAAAAATCCGCCATTTGCTCTGTGAAGAGCACCTGGCTTTATCATTGTAAAATCAGTAAACATTGCTCCAAGAGTTGGCCTGTATTCAATTCTACCAGTGAGATTATAACAGGTAGGCTGTGTTTCTTTTACAACAGGAGCTCCATTTAACTTACTGTTATCAATGAGAACGTTCACCTGATACTTGTAGAGTTGACTTTCTTTTGCAGGTAGTTTCAGCCCTGGTAAAAACTCGATTTCCCTCTTTTCCTCAAAGTTTCCAGGGTTTTCAACAATATCCTGTTGTACTTCATCAAGGTATTTTACTACTTCAGGAAATTCAAAATATTTTTCCTTCATTTCATTAATTCTCGGGCTGACAGTAAATAGTGTTGTTTCGTGTTCAAGTTTCTCAAGTTCTTCCCTTGCTGCCTTGTCTGCCTGTCTGATTTCTCTCAAAGCTTCACCAAGTTCAGAAACAAGAATCTCTTCCCTTGTTTTTATATCCTTTTTCGTTTCTTCAGTAAGTTTTTCCATATCTTCTTCAGTCAGGGGTTTACCTTCAATCAAGGGAACAAATACAAATCCAGAAGGAGTATGTTTTAAGGCAAAAGAAGCATTCCTTGCTTTTTCTTCAATCTGACTAATAATATTTTCTTTGATTTTTTGAAACTTTCTGACAATAGCGTTTCTCTGCTCTTCATAAACTTTACTTTCAAATGCTCTTGGAAGATCTATCTTCAATTCCTCAATCAATTTTTCCATATCCTTTTTGAAGACTTCAGCCATTCCTGGCGGAAACCTGAGACATTTAGGATTATCAGGCTCAGAAAAATTATAAACATAACACCAGTCATCAGGCGTTGGTCTTTTCTTTGCGATCTCCCTTACTGCTGACTCAACAGAGGTTGTTCTACCACTTCCTGGCAGCCCAGACACATAGATATTGTAGCCATCCTGTTCCATCTGAAGCCCAAATTCAAGTGCCCTTGCTGCCCTTTCCTGCCCTATAATTCCTTCAATGGGCGGTAGATTTTGCGTCGTCTCAAAATCAAGCCAATCAAGATTACATACTGCTCTTGCATTTTCAGGCGAAATCGGTTTTATTGACATACCCTGTCTCCCTTTTATGGTAAAATAAATCTCACGGTTATTTTAACATAAAAAAGGACGAACAATGAAGAAAGCAAAAGCCGCGTATCTACTGGGCAAGAGGAAATTTGTTATCGATGAATTCGAAATTCCTGAGTATGGAGATGATGAAGTTTTGATCCAGATTAAGGCAATAGGTATATGTGGTTCTGACGTACATTACTTCCTTGATGGAAGAATAGGAGACCAGATTGTGCCTGAAAAATTCATTATAGGACATGAGGCAACCGGCCAAGTAGTGGCGACAGGTAAAAATGTAAACTCAGTAAAAGAAGGAGATAGGGTCGTTATCGAACCAGCCATTCCATGCGGGAAATGTGAACTTTGTATTACTGGCAGGCCAAACCTGTGTCCTTATGTAAAATTTCTCGGAACACCACCTATACTGGGTGCGTTTAGACAGTTTATCGTTATGCCTGAAAAAAATGTTGTAAAACTACCTGAAACGATGAGTTTTGCTGAAGGAACCCTTGCAGAGCCATTGGCAATTGCCTTATATGGAATTTTTCTTTCAGATTTTCGTCCAGGAGATAGTGTTGCCATACTTGGTGCAGGTCCAATAGGGCTTTCGGTCTTATTTTGCTGTAAGTATGGAGGTGCAGGACAAATTTTTGTAACTGAACTTATTGAAGAAAGAGCAGAAATGGCAAAAAAATTGGGTGCTGATTATGTTTTACTGGCAGATAGGGTTAATATTGAAAAAGAAATTCTCCACTTAACAGGTGAACGAGGAGTAGATATTTCGTTTGAGTGTGCAGGAGAACAAGAAACAATAGACCAGATGATAAACATTGCTGCTCCAGGCGGTAAATCTGTTATTTTTGGAATTCCTGCAGAAGACAGAATTTTTTTTGATCCCCATGTTGTAAGAAGAAAGCAGCTTCCAATTATAAGTGTGAGGCGTTCGGCCTTCACCACTGAAAAAGCCCTCTTAATGATGAATAAAAGCAGTCTTAAACTTAATTCCATCATCACACATAAATTCCCGCTTGAAAACATTCAGGATGCGTTGGAAATGGTTGCATCAAAGCGGAATGGAGTTATAAAAGCAATAATTGAGCCCTGAACAATAATGTGATAATGAAAAGGAACGTGAAAGAAAAAAGAATACCGCAGGAGACAATAAAAAGATTGGCTCTCTATCTTAGGAGCCTGAAAAAACTAAGAAAAGAAAATCTGACAATTGTATCATCAAACCAGATCACAGCCCATCTCAATGTGACTTCTGAACAGTTTCGAAAGGATATCTCCTATTTCGGATCACTTGGTAAAAGAGGTGTTGGATATAAAACAGATATTTTAATAGAACATCTTGAAAGAATTTTTGGTGTTGATAAAGAGCGCAGAATAATACTGGTTGGTGCTGGTAAGCTTGGTTCTGCTCTTCTTGCCTATCCTGGATTTTTGAATTTTAACCTCAGAATTGTTGCTGCGTTTGACAACGACCCAGCAAAAATTGGGAAGGTTTTGGGAGGTATTAAAATAGAAGACATTTCAAAAATGAAAAAAATTATCTCTAAAATCGGGGTGGAGCTTGCAATACTTACGCTTCCTGCTGACTCCGCTCAGGTTATTGCCGAAAAACTTTTAGACTGCGGCATTAAGGGGATATTGAATTTTGCGCCTGTTAACCTTAACCTTCCCAAAAATGTATATGTTTTAAATGTAGATATGGCTGCTGAATTAATGGCTCTTACTTATTTTTCCAAAAGTCTATCAAAAGATGACTGAAAAAATTTTTGACATTGAAAACCGTAAAGCGTAAAATAAATATAAGATACAAAAAATACGGTACATCAATGAAAATTATATTGTTATCTTGTGCGTGCATAATAATGGTTCTGCTGGCAGGTGCATGTTTTGCTCAGAAACAATACGTCTTGTACTCCCAAAGTGCTGCTGGCGGCGGATACTCTGATATCGTTAGATATGATACTTCAACAGGCGAAACATTCCTTGTCACAACATTTCCAAAAACAGATTCAGGTAGTGTTTTGAGTATTGATGCCTCACAGAACTACATCTACTTTACAAGAAGCTCCATCCAAAACAATAGACCAAATCCTGCAATATGGCGTGTTTATGTAGATGGAAGCGGACTGACTGATTTTCTTTCGCCGGATACTG
>JAMWCC010000100.1 GCA_023818375.1 Candidatus Omnitrophota bacterium
AGAACCCGCTCCCAAAAACAACGCAGATTTGTATATTGCGTTGTTAAGCATATGAAAAAGTCCGCCAATAATACCAGAAGGAATACCAGTACCTATGCCAACAATCATATAACCAACCTGACTGATTGCATGATATGAAAGAAGCCTTTTAATGTCCTTCTGGATCAATGCCATGCTAACCGCGACAACTATCGTAAAAGCGCCAAGAGTCATAAGTCCGATTGAAGCTGCGCTTCCAGTTGTAAAAGAAAAGAAATCAAGACAGATTCTTGCAAGAAGATATATTCCAAGAAGTTTCTCAAGTGCTCCTGGCAGAAAAGCCATAAAACCGACAGGTGCATCAATAGCAGCATCAGGAATCCATGTGTGAAAAGGAAGTGCACCCGCTTTTCCTGTGGCGCCGACGACCATAAGAATGAAACTTACAAGGGCAAGACCCTGAACTGGAAGTGGTTTGATAGGAAAATCAAAGGAACCTGTAATCTTCCAGTATAATGCTACGCCAAGAATGAAACAAAAATCACAAAACCCAACAAGAATGAAACCTTTGACCGCGGTTCTGATTGAGTTATCCCTGCCACCCAGGGTAATAAATAAATAAAGAGTGACAAGCAGTGCTTCCCAGAAAAACAGCAATACGATGAACGAGTCAGCAAGTATTGCTCCTGAAGCAAACCCCGCAGTGATCAATAAATAGGTCAGAAATTCCCTTAATTTTTCATTGTACATTCTTGAAGAAACATACATCGCTATAAGAAAAGAAAAGCACCAGGTCCATAAGAGGATAAATTTACTCAAAGCACTTGCCTTCAGTGAAAAATTGATTTCAGAGATAAACCATGTCATTGTAAATACGATATTGTCCGAAATGAAAATTTTCCAGGAAACCCAGACCATTGCTGCAGCAACCAGGATTGCAAAAGCACTACTGACCTTCTTCACACTTTCAGGAATGCACCATAATAATATTGCACCTACTACTGGTCCGACTATAGGCAATAAAATTAAAAAATCAGTATTCATTTAATTCCCCTCAATAACTGTGATGCAGATAGCTCAGCAAAACTTCCAAATATCCCAACAAAAACTCCGGATAGCAAAGACAAAAGCGCCAGAACAAAAACAATTGCTACCATTAATTTTGTACCTTCATGTCCCTGGGTTTTCTTCTCACCGGCAAAAACACCATGAAATAGTCTAAAAAGGTATATAGCGGTCATAACAGCTACCATCAAACCCATAAATGCTATTCCGGGTCTTCCTGCTTCAACTGTTCCTGAAATCACCATAAACTTGGAAAAAAATCCGCCGAAAGGTGGAATACCTATCACTGAAAGTATGCAGGCAAGAAAACTTACGCCTGTAAAGGGCATGCTTTTAAAAAGACCACCAAGTTCCCTGATGTCACGTTTTCCGGTTGAATGCTCAATAATACCCGCACATAAAAATAATCCGGCTTTTGCAAGTCCGTGCATCAATATGAAAAGTGCGCCACCGGCAACACCAATAACTGTTTTTGTCCAGAAACCAAGGAAAATGTATCCTATCTGGCTGACCGTCGAAAGGGCAAGGATCCTTTTAATATCATATTCAACAAGGGCAGCACCTGCAGAAACAAGGCTCGAAAACATTACAAGTACTGGAATTGCAACATTCCACTCAAAAGGAATGTTAAAACTATAACAGAATAATCTTGCATAGGCGTAAACACCAATTTTTACCAGCACTGCTGCATGAAGAAGGGAAGTAACAGTACTGGGCGCAACACCGGCATCAGGAAGCCATGTGTGAAGCGGAAATGTTGCTGATTTAGAAAACATGCCAATTAAAATCAGAAAAACCGCAAGCGAAGAGACAGGTATATTTTTCATTGCTGTTATATCAAATGTGTGTGTACAACCGTAAATCTGGATAAAACCGAAAAGCATTATTACTGCGCCAAAAAAAGTAATGAGTAACGCTTTATCTGCTTTAACAACATGTTCTGGATGCCTGTAAAATCCAATCAACCTCCATGAACAGATTGCGGCAATTTCCCAGAAAAGGTACATAAAAACAAGATTCCCGGAAAATACCAGCCCCATCATGGAACCAATAAACATAATCACCATCATATAGTATTCGTTCTGATGCTCACTGTGGGTGATGTAATCAACTGAATAAAGCACAATCAAAGCACCAATAAAAGAAGAGATGAGAGAAACAAAAACTGAAAAACCATCAATCAAAAGGATGAAATCAAATCCAAAGATGAAAGGGTACCTAAAAATAAAAGACCCGACAGAATTTTGTAGTACATCCCTCATCAAAAATAATGGCAAAATAAAGGTAGTGACACCAAGTATAACAGCCCAGAAATTCCTGAAGCTTTTCGATATCAATCCAGCCAGTGGTATGGTTAATGAACCAAGTACTGGCACAAATATCGTCCCGAGAACAAAAAACGAGGTACTCATACGGGATTTTATTCTAATTTAACAACTGGAATTTGTCAAAAAATTTTGTTTACAAACTCACATGACATCTAAAATTTATACCCAATCTTTCTCAGCAGGTCTTTTCTCCATTTTATTTCATTTTCGTCTTCAACACCTTTTGGCGAGAAACCGTCAACAACACCAAGAATTGCTCTTCCCTGCTGGGTCTGTGCAATTATTACTTCAACAGGATTTGCGGTTGCACAAAAAATATGGCATACCTCAGGAACCATTTTTATCGTATTAAGGACATTTATTGGGTAGAAACCTTCTCCGAGAAAAATTATAAAGCTATGGCCGGCAGCAATTTTTTCTGCATTTTTCTTTGCAAGATCAATCATTACCTGGTCAGTACCCGACCATCTGATAAGGCATTTACCTGACGCTTCACAAAATGCAAGTCCAAATTTAATGTTTGGCACAGTTGAAACAAGTGCTTCATGAATGTCTTCAACTGACTTTATAAAATGCGCCTGCCCCAGAATAAAATTGACATTTTCCGGTTTTTCAATGCTGACCGATATGATCTCCATAACCACTCCTTTTTAATAATCTCTTAAAGATACCGCTGTTTCTATAAAAATCCTGTAGTTTTCAATCACCTGGTCAGAAAGTTTTGCGGCTGTATTCGGACTGGACGTAGGACACAAAATAAAACCGCCGCCCGGTTTTCCCTGATTGATTGTTTCTATCGTGATATCCCTTATTTCATGCGGAGTTTTTGTATAAAAAATTCCATCTTCAATACCACCTTCAAGGCACATTTTGCCTTTGCAGATACCTTTCGCTTCAGCTAAAGTAATTTTTCCAACAGGTGGGGGTTCAATCGGGTTTAGACAATCCAGTCCCATCTCAATAAATCCATTTATCACTGGTTTCATATCTCCATGGCAGTGAATCCAGGTCAACTTTCCCGCCTCATGCACAAGATCAATGATTTTCTTGTCGTAAGATACTACAAATTCATAAAAATCTTTCACTGAAGCAAGCGGCGGGATGCATAATTCTGGTCCTACCCACCCATAAGCATCACCAAGATTGTGCGAAAGATAATGCTTCACCAATTTTTCTATCCCCAAAAAAGCCCTGTCGATCATCTCTTTTAATAGTTCTCTTTCGTCATATAACCAGTAACCAAAAATTTCAGAACCCATCTGTCTTTGAACTGCATACATTGCTTCATCAAGTCCTACCATTAGCATAGCACGACCACCGGTTTTCCTTTCCAACTCAAAATAAGAATTAACAGCAGGAAGCCCGGTATCAGGCATTGATAGCCATTTTCTTGCATCATCAGGACTTTCAATAAAGTGCTTCAATGTATAACCAGGCGCACCAGAAAGGGGTTCACAAAAAATGCTCTTGAGTGGACCTGCTGGTGTATATATCGTGGTAGTAATCTCTTTAACTCCTTTCTCCTGTAGAACTTTTTCTTCTACAATCTGTGAGTATGGCAGGTCAGGTTGTTCTTCCTTTGATGGGCGCCATGGTCTAATTATTTCAAGCTCGTATTTCTCTGTAAGCTGATACAAAAGCTTCCAATCATCTCTGTCAGGAAACATCGGGTCAACACCCCATAACCTTATAGGCATTCTGTCAACTTCCTGACATCTAAAAACCCTTATTAACCTTCCCCTTGGTGTCATTATTGTTTAACAGGTGAATATAAAAATAGCCTGCCAAGAAAACCATCTGCCGCCTGTGCTGGACTAAGACCTGTACTGACCCATACAGCGATCGTATTTTTCGTACCAAAATTAATAAAATCAGTAACGTCCATATTAATCTCTGCAGGGCTTATATATGCTTCCAGGTATTTTCTGTGCCCGGCGTATCTACCATTTACCCACACCCATGCTTCGCAGGTTACAAAAGGAGCATACAACATTACCTTTTTCCCTGAAAATTGTTTCGGTACATCAAGTTCAAATACATACCACATTTTGCCAAGATATGGCATTCCATCGGATGACATATATCCCTGGGCATAAAATGGCATCGTGGTATCAATAAATCTCCAGCCATCTCTTTTGTAATCTGGTGCGTACCAGCTAAAGTGTTTTCCAAGACCATGCGGATCAAGAGAAAATCTGGTCTTTTTAGGTGCAAGAGCAACGAGAATCCCTGTTTCTCCATTTGTTAATCCATCCAGTTTTTGATAGAGGGTTTTTCTTTTGAGAACACCAAAGTAAGAATCTCCTGAATAGTATCTTTCCCTGCCGACAAGAGCCGGTGGCATCGCAAGAAAAGGACTTATTTTGTTAAGAGCAAGACGACATTCAACCATTTTATCTGCATACTTTACTGCGTCAGCCCATTTAGCATTGAACTCAGCATCCTTCATTGCCATGTATGCTTTCAGGTGTTCAAGGGTCAACCTATCAACATACACACGCGTTTTGAATGGTTCCACTGTTGCAATCTTTTCTGCTTCTGCAATATATTTTTCAAGTTTTTCAATAAGTGTTTCCGTATAAACGAATGGAAGGATTCTGTCCTCGTGGCCAAGTAGTGGCGTTTCAAGTAGACAATCTTCAATTGATTCCCAGAAATTTCTCGTGTATTTTGCAGCAGGTCCATACCATCTGGAATAAAAATCATCAATGAGAGATTCAATGTCTGCGTCAGGATTCCACATCAGCTGCGCCCTTATGTATCTTGTTGCGATACCTTCTTCAAAATACGGTAATCGCGTTTCGTTAATAAAACCAATCATTCCCCATTTTTTGAAAAGTGGATAATTGATAGCCATTTTTTTTATCTGTGGAACTGGCGTAAGACCGGATACAAGCATTGTTTCATTGTATTCATAAATAAACACCCTCTTACACAGCTGACACCATTTTTTTAGCTGCTGTCCCATTACCTGACCCTGCCACGACTTTGGACTTGTTACTGGCTTCAAAGTATCAGCCCATATAAAAGCAGCCATAACACCAAGATTTGGATGAAGCTGTATACCTTCAGGTGGAAGTGAACGATTTGCATAGCCATTTGTTGTTATTATTGCGTCTGGATAAACCTTAACAACCTCTTCTGCTACTCTGTTAACAAAATTGAACCATTCCTCACTGATTGATAATTCGGTTACCACACCTTCCCTTCCAAAAACATCATAAAACCCTTGATTTATTTTCATTGTTTCAGGATTATGGTCCATCGGTAGTCCATCATCAGGTGCAAAACCAATGGAATTAATTCTATTACCCTTTTCTTCTGATTTCTTAAATTCCTGAATAATTTTATCAGCAACAATCTTTATTGTCTCAGGATTGGTAAGATTTGCCATGTACGGATTAACACTGCCATCAAAGTTCTTCCCGAACAATTCAGGTCTTGTATCTTTCAATTTAGGATCTGGCAGATATCTTCTTAACCACCCATCCCCTGGTATGCATATAATATCCCTATCATAAATACTCATTTTATTCCTGAGTTTCCAGATCGCATGAACCGGTGCCATATCAGGTGGCTCATTGCACCACCATGACCTTACCCTGAATGCAGGTCTATCAACAATATTCAATTCGCCGATTTCAACATCAGTTTTTTGTGGAACGATCTCTCCGAAATCACCTGGAAGCACCCATCTTACACCAAGCATTTTAAGAAATTCAGCAACTGCATAATAGGTACCCATATAAGGACCTTCATCGTTTCCTGCAAGAACAAGGATATTTCCTTTGCAAAATATTGTATATCCCTCTTCGTTTCGCTCTGATGTCAATCCTGATGGAATCGTGAGTCCTTTAATGTTTTCTGTTGCCCTACTTTTCCCCACGCATATAATGTTATCGGTAAAATTGGCATCATCGGGAATTATTTCAATCTTTGTACCGCTTATTTTCTCCAGATATTTTT
>JAMWCC010000035.1 GCA_023818375.1 Candidatus Omnitrophota bacterium
GATATATACCCAAAGATACCAAACCCAAGCATTAAAAATACTATCCAACTTTTCAATCTATTCATTTTTCTAACCTCCTTTTCAAAAAAATTTTTTCTCTCTACTGCCTTTCCACTTCTATCTGTACTTACTTCCATAACACCTCCTATGGTTAAAAGAAAAAATTTTTACCTTGCAAATATAATAGTGGGTTTTTTTTAAAGGAGAATAAAAACTCTGTTAAGTTTATGTTAAGAAGGCGAATTATGCAGGAAGATAAACTATAAACCTTGTCCCAAAGCCAGGAGTGCTTTCAACTTCAATCCTGCCATTATGAAGAAGGACAATATCTTTTACAATTGCAAGACCTAGCCCAGTACCGCCAGTATTTCTTGATCTTGATTTATCAGCTACATAAAATTTTTCAAAAATGTAAGGTAGATGTTCTTTACCTATACCTATTCCAGTATCTGCAATTTCAATTCTAATACTTTTTATATCCTGCCTATATTCAAGCGTAATTTCAATTTTTCCTTTTTCGGTGTATTTAATGGCATTATCTACAAGATTTATTAACATCTGTTCAAGCTTAAATTCATCCCCTTTTATCAATGGTATATTTTGTGATCTTAAACTTATGAACAGACCCTTTTTTAGGGCTCTTTTTTCATAAAGCGAAAACACATTTTTAGCGATTTTCTCAAGGTCGACAGGTAACATTTCTACTTCAATTTCAGGATTTTCAAGTTTGGAAAGTGTGATAATATCCTGAAGTATTCTGGACATTCTTTCAGTATTGTGAAAAATGATATCAATATATTTTTGCTTTTCCGGGTCTGTTGTTTCTTCTTTTAATGTTTCGATGTAGCCCTTAATAGCAGTTAAAGGTGTTTTTAGCTCATGTGATATAGCAGTTAAGAATTCCTTTCTTTTTTTATCAAGGCTCTTTGCAGTTGTAATATCAAACATCAATACAAAAATCTCATCATTTTCAAAAAAAGGAATTGTTTTACAGACAAAAATTTTTTCCTTAAGTTTTAGCTCCTTTTCCGCGGGTTCCTTTTTGTCAATAGTTTCCTTAATAAGTCTGGATAACTCAAAATTTTTAATTTTTTCCCACCAGTATCCAGTTTCTTTTTCTATCTCTACTATTTGACGAAAAAAATCATTACAGTTTTGTATATCTCCATCAACCTTTATAATTGCTACAGGAAAATCAACAACTTTTATAAAATTAATGAATTTATCTTTGATTGTTTCCTCTGTTTTTTTAATTTGCTGGGATTTGTTTCCGATTTCTGCTATATTTTCGATTATTTTTCCTATCTCATCTTTTCTCATTACAATCGGTTTTATGATGTCATTTCCGGATTTAATCTTTTCGGATATTCTCAGTATTTCTCTCACAGGCGAATAAACAAAATAGGATAAAAAAACTGAAAACAAAAGACCAGGTAAAAACAAAATCAAAAATATTCTGTAAAATTGATTGAGCCTGCTTGTACCAATGAAGGATAAGTTTTCTATAGGGCAACTTCCTCTGACTATAAACCGAGAACTTTTTTTTGCATAATAAAACACTTGTGTTTCTGGAATAGAGCCCCATCTTATAGCTTTGGCATAGCCATATTCAAGCGCACGTTTAAATTCTGGACTCTCTGACTGATTTTCCATAGATGATGGCTCTGATTCTGAGTCCAAAAGTACCTCCCCGCTGAATGCAATAATTGTTATTCTTACTCCAGTTTTTTTATCAATTTCCTGGAGTAACTTGTGGAATTTTCCTTGTGTATCAGTAAAGCTTTCAGCCACAGTTCCAACAATATCCACAGCGTTTTTGATTTTTTCATAAATGAGGCTGATTTGTTGTTTTTTTGAATTGTTTATTGTTAAAAGAATGTATAGGGTTAGAAGAAAAACAATTAGAAAGATATATCCGAAAAAAATTTTTGCAAAAAACCTTGTCTTCATTCTTCTATTTTATAACCAACACCACGTATGTTTTTTATAAGCCAGCTGGCTTCACCAAGTTTTTCTCTGAGTTTCTTTATGTGGACATCGACTGTTCTATCAACAACTGCTTTTTCACCGTGCCAAAGCATATCAAGAATTTTTTCTCTTGAAAAAACGTAGCCCTTTTTACTTAATAGGACTTTCAGGATATTGAACTCAGTATTTGTCAGTTGCACCTTTTTATTTTTTACATACACTTCATATCTTTCAAGGTCAACGAGCAAAATATCACCAACCTTCAAAAGTTTTGTTTCGTATGCCCCATGAGACCTTTTCAGTATATTTTTTATTCTTGCAACCAATTCTCGTGGGGAAAATGGCTTTGTTATATAATCGTCTGCACCAAGTTCAAGTCCAATGATCTTATCGGTTTCTTCGGTTTTAGCTGTAAGAATTATGACAGGTATTGATCTATAACATGGTTCCGACTTAATGTATTTACATATTTCAATTCCATCAATATCAGGAAGCATTAAGTCAAGAATTATCAGGTCGGGTATTTTTCTTTTAAGGAAATTAAGGAAATCGTTCCCTTTTCCAAATTCAAGTACAATAAAACCAGACTTTCTTAAATGAAGTGCTATCAGTGAAGATATATCTTGCTCATCTTCGACGACAAAAACCGTCATCCCGTTCATGTATTAATTATATCTTGAAATCAGGTATGAATAAAGAAGTTATTCCAACTTAAAATTGTTTTCTACAAAAAGGCAGATGCATGCATCGACTACCTTTTCGTCAAAAAGGATACCTTTTTGTTCCTGAAGTTCAGAAATCATCTGATTGACAGTTTTTGCTTTACGATATGGCCTTTTAGAAAGCATTGCCTCTACAACATCGGCAACAGCTATTATACGGGCTTCAAAAATAATTTTTTCTTTTGTCAACTTATTTGGGTAACCAGTTCCGTTCAATCTTTCGTGGTGTTGTAAAACTATATCGGCTACAGGCCAAGGAAATTCAACTTTTTTTAAAATTTCATAGCCAGCTGCTGGGTGCGACTTAACAATATTGTATTCGTGAGAATTTAGGGTGCCGGGTTTACTCAATATTTCAGCAGGAACAACAATCTTTCCTACATCGTGAAGAAGCCCAGCAACCAAGATTCCTTCAACTCTTTCTGAATCCATGTCAAGACTTATTGCTAGTGCCTGTGCAATCTGCGCAACCCTTCTTTCATGACCTGCAGTGAAAGGGTCTCTTTTTTCTATTGTTGTTGCAAGAGCATTTACTGTACCATGAAAAGCTTTTTTTAGTCTCTCGTGTGTTTCGGTAAGACCTCTTTCCATTTCCTTAAGGTGAGTGATGTTTCTTATAATTAGTAGACTTCTTGCTGGTTTTTCAACCTTTTCAATCACAGGGTGCAATGTAACTTCATACCAATTATTTTTGGAGTTAATCACCTCGGTCACGCGTCCAGAACCCACACTCATTTTTTTAATAAGCTGACTTACCAATCCACTGAGGTCAATTTCGGTTTTGAATCGATCAAGTTTTTCTCCTATGATATCTTTAAACGATTTTCCAAGTAATTCAGCCATCGAAGAATTACATCTTAGAATTGTAAGCTTATCATCAATTAAACAAAGGGATTCGGGAATTGCATCAAAAATAGCTCGCCACTGCTTGGCGGCTTCAAAAAATGCCCTTTGATCTTCAGTGTTTTTCATAATTTTTGCGCATTAAAAATTTTGGCTTTGAAAAATAGCCTTATGTTAATCTTTAATTCCTGAGATTTTTTTTATTTGTTCGGCTATCTCATAGTAATCAAAGGGTTTTAAAATACACAAAATTGCCCCTTTCTTTTTAATCTTCTCAACATTTTCTTTTGTGCCATAGCCAGTTATTGCAATTACCTTTATATCTTGTGTTTGTGGATCTGATTTTATTTTTTCAACTACCTCAAAACCATCCATTCCAGGCATAACAATGTCGATGATCGCAATATCTGGTTTAAATGTAATGATCAGTTTTCCTGCATCGAAACTGTTTGTAGTTCCATAGACATCAAAAGATGGGTTTGTTTTTTTTAGAAACAGTACAAGTGTTTTAACGATATGTGGGTCGTCATCTACCACTAGAATTTTTATTTTTCTTTCAGTTTCAGATGGGGAAATCTCAAGTTGTTGTTTTGTTGGTTTCAGGAGCTTTTTTAAGCTGTCCTTGGGTATTCTATAGTGCCCACCAGGGGTTTTTATTGCATGGATTTTACCGTTTGATATCCAGTTAAAGACCGTAACTCGGGAGCAGTTAAGAAGACGGGCTACTTGTCCTGTGGTAACAAAAGTATCGTTATCATGGGTTATCATTTTTAACCTTTTTTTCAATTTTAACATTCCTTTTTTTAATGTCAAATTTTTTACAGGCAAGTTTTATAGGTTGTCAAAATTTTTATTTTTTTGTGGTATAATTGTTATAAGGCGAAACAAATTAAATTTTGATTATCTCAGACGGAGGAAATCGATGGGTTCAGTTTATAACTTTGGCCTCTTTGGTCATAGCAGATCAGGTAAAACAATCCTGGCTGAGTCTATTTTATTTTGCTCAGGAGCGATAGACAGGATGGGCGATATAAACCAGGGTAACACAACGATGGATTATGAGGAGGAAGAAAAGCGTAGATTAATGAGCACTAATCTCGCTGTTGCCTATTTTCAGTGGAAGAAAAGTACATGCCATATGGTGGATGCTCCAGGTTATATGGATTTTATTGGGGAACAGATCTTAGCTATTGAAGCAGTGGACATCGGGATTCTTAATATTGCAGCCGATAGTGGGGTTGAAGTTGGTACAGAAAGGTCCTGGCAGCTTCTTTCTGAGAAAAAACTTCCCGTCATAATTTTTATCAACAAGCTTGATTCTGAGCAGGCAGATTTTAATTCAATAATTAAACAGATTAATGAATGGCTTGGTAAGAAAGCAGTTTGCGTTAATGTTCCTGTAATGGCTGGAAACAAGCTTGAATCAGTTGCAAATCTCCTCGAACCTGAAAACCAAAAAAAACCAGAATTTGGAAGTTTTGTTCAAAATTTGTTTGATTCTATTGCTGAATTGGATGATAAACTTATGGAGAAGTACCTTGGGGGAGAACACCTTACGGCTGAAGAAATTGCTTTTTCTCTTCGCAACGGTATCATCAATGGAGCAATAATACCGATATGTTGTGGTTCAGGATTAGCCAGAATAGGAATTGAACAATTGTTAGATTTTATCACTCGTTACCTGCCACCTTCGGCTGAGATGCCCCCTCTTAATGCGAAGAATGATAAGGGTGAAAATATCCAGGTTCATAGGGCTGAGAATGCAACCCTTTCTGGCATGGTATTCAAAACATATAACGATCCTTTCATGGGTAGAATCTCTTATCTTAAGGTACGCTCTGGAAGGCTTTTATCCAATACTAATTTCTATAATTCAAGCCAGGGTTCAAAGGAAAGAGTTGGTCAGCTTTTCAGGCTCAGAGGAAAAAAGCAGGAACTTGTGGCAGAGGCGATTTCGGGTGAAATTGTGGCAGTAGCAAAGCTTACTGGATTTAAAACATTTGACAGTTTTTCAGATGTTTCATCACCTATAGTTTATCCCGTACCATCGATTCCTGAAGCAGCTGTTTCATTTTCTCTTGCCCCAAAAATAAAGGGTACAGAAGATAAATTGGGTGCAGCAATTTCAAAGATTATGGATGAGGATCCTTCAATAAAAGTTTTTCGCGATACAGAGACAAATGAAACTATAATTTCTGGTATGGGAGATGTGCATCTTGATGTTGTTTTAAGCAAATTTAAAGATAAATTTGGTGTAGAGGTTATTAAAGGAACACCAAAGATTGCGTATAAAGAAACTATAACTACGACAGCCACAGGTGAAGGTAAACATAAAAAACAGACTGGCGGCAGAGGCCAGTACGGACATTGTTTCTTAAGGGTTGAACCTTTGCCCAGGGGCGCAGGATTTGAATTTGTCGATGAAATTTTCGGAGGTGCAATTCCAAGGCAATACATACCTTCTGTAGAAAAGGGTGTGAGGGAAGCAATGTCAAAAGGAGTGCTGGCTGGTTACCCCATAGTTGATATCAAGGTTACAGTTTATGATGGTTCATACCATGTTGTTGATTCGTCAGATATCGCATTTCAACTTGCAGGGATACTCGCCTTACAAAAAGCAGTCCAGGAGGCAAAACCGGTTCTTCTTGAACCAATTATGAAGGTGGAAGTATCTGTTCCACAGGAATTTGTTGGTGATATTATGGGAACAAGAAATGCAAAAAGGGGAAGAATACTTGAAA
>JAMWCC010000047.1 GCA_023818375.1 Candidatus Omnitrophota bacterium
TCTACATACTCCTTTTTGCAACAGCATTTATCATTGATCCATTTGCCTCTTTTTCACTTGCATCCATTGCGATCTTCTTCCTCCTTCTAACACCCAGAAAAGATCTCTTGAGTGAAATAGTTCAGCTTTTTTCTCTCATTGTCATTGCACCCTTAGCAAATCTTTTTGGAAAAGAGCACCAGAAAAACCTACTCAAACAAGCCAAAATAAACTTACTGGAATACCAAGAACAAGCCCTTTCAGAGGAAGTAAAAGATCAAGAATTAGCAGTGGAAAAATGGACCAAGTTAATTTTAAGAGAAAAGTTGATCAGAATATGGAAAAGTCTTGAGAAATTAAGCCATATCTTAAAAAATCCTCATATGGAAGAGGAAATAAGAACAATAAAAGAAAATCTAAAAGATATTTTGGTAAGCAGCGAAAAATTGGATGAGTATATCAAAAGATAAAAAAATGTATCTTAATACATTTATAATATCCCTTATAATTTCCACATTCACAACACTTTTTCCCTCTCTAATCCTAGGACAGGCAAGAGTTGAATCAGACAATTTTAGAATTGAATTCCCCAATCTTAACTCTGGAGCTGGACTGCCAACCTCGACAAACTATAAACTTGACTCAACAATAGGCCAAACAGCTCCGGGTCTTTACTCCTCTACCGGTTACAAATTAAAAGCGGGGTTTCAATATATACACTCAATTATTCCCTTTTCTTTTTCAATATCAGATATAAGGGTTGATTTCGGCTCTATAATCCCAAGCACTTTCTTCACCCATCAATCTACCATCACTGTTTCCTCGGGAGGAGCTGGTGGATATCAAGTAAAAGCATCAGAAAACCATCCGCTTCAAAATTTTTCAGGAAATATCATCCCTGACACTACTTGCGACAATAGCCTTTGTAACCAAGATCAAGCACAGCAATGGACACAAACAAATAAATATGGTTTTGGCTTCAATATGACAGGAGATGACATACCCTCTGACTTTATAAATTCCAATTATTTCAGACAATTCAGTGATAAGTCATTGGGTGAAACAGAAAGCACCATAATGAGTGCGACTAATGTAGGAAAATCAAGGCAAGCAACTATAACCTATAAAATAAACATCTCCCCCATCCAGGAACCGGGCAACTATCAAAACATAATTACCTTTTTCGCCCTCCCTACATACTAAAAAATGAAAACACAAAAAACAGAATTAAAAATTAAACTCTTTCTTGGGTTTTTTTTTCTTTCCCTATTGGCTTCTCCCAAAAAAGCATTAGCTCAAGAAATAAGTCTTTCTTTATATCCTCCACTTATTGAAATAACACTACAACCCGGAAAAGAACTCCTCTATCCTTTTTTGGTTTCAAATCAGGGAATCCCACAAATACTTAAATTCTATCTTCTTTCCTTTGAAAAAGGAGATATCTTTGGCAACCCTCAAGGTTTTGGTGAAAAAATCCCCGATTGGATAAACATTATCAAACCCGAAAATGAAGTATTTCTTGAAAATGGTCAAACGCAAGAATTGGTGATAAGATTTAATCCACCAAAAGATACGCAAGAAAAGGATTACTATCTTACTTTAATTGCAGAGACCTCTCCACTTCTGACATCTGACCAAAACCAAGTCCAAAATAAAGTAAAGATTGGAGCAAATATTTTAATCTCCATATCTAAATCAGGAATCACCGAGAAAACAGCCAGGATAAAAGAATTTAAAGCACCACATATAATTGATTCATTTTTCCCTTTAAAATATGAAGTTATTATCCAAAATACAGGTGAATCTTTTTTTAAACCAAATGGTAAAATAGTAATTCATTCCTCATTAGGTAAGGAAAAGGTGCTTTCTCTTGCTTCCCAAAATGTCATTTCAAATTCAGAAAGAAAGATATTTTGCGTTGAAAATGAAAATATAACAGATTGCACCCTACCCGGTTTTTTTCATTTGGGAATCTACAAAGCGAAACTTGAGTTCAGCCTTGATGAGACAGGAAAAATCTATAAATCTGAGACCACAACCATTGCCTTTCCATTCTTCCTTCTTTTCCCTTTACTATTTGCAACTTCACTTCTTCTTATATTAAGAAAAGAAAGGGTGGAACTTCCCTTGACTAAAAAAAAACAATGGCACTATAATAAAAATGGATTAAAAAATCAGGATGGAATCAAAAATGATAAAAAACAAAAAAAGAAATGTCTTCTTTGCATTTTTTTTTATATTTTTCTTTTTCCTCTTTGCTTTTTTCAAACTTTTCTTACCCCAAAAGGCAAGGACAGCAGCATTAACTAATGCCTCAGCAACACTTTCAAATCCGCGCTTTTCCTATCGGGCTGGCGCCGCATCAGGAACTACTGGTTCATCGACAGTTACCATCGATTCAAGCGGAAACGCAGATAATGATACAAATCACCTTTTCCCTAAAGACACAATCTGTTTTACCAACCAAGCATTATCAGGTTGTATAGGAAACAAGACTTACAATGTCGCAAACATTGTCAACTCAACCACATTCAATATCACCTCTCCTTTGACAAATGATGTAGATTCGGACGGCTATGTGATAGCAACTCAATCAGGAAGCCTTACGATAACATTCACCACAACAAATGAAATTCCATCAAATGGAGATATCCTAATAACCATTCCAGCTGTTAACGAAACCGGCAAAACAAATGACGGTTTTCCTGACACTTCTTCTTCCTCAAGCACAAACGGCTTTGACATAAATGGAATTCAGACTACCGATATTTCAATCACTGGATGCACAGACGCAAACTGGACAGTTGCTGCAATTACCCCAGGAGATGCAATTAACGACCATACAATAAGAATTGATAGATCAACCTCTTCCTGCCCTGCCTCAACAACTATAACAATAACTATTGATTCAAGTCCGGGAATAATAAACCCTGCTCCAACAACATCACATACTCAAGGAGTGGCTGACACATACCAAATTAACATCAAGACAAGAGATGGATCAGATTATACACTTGATCAAGCAGATGTATCAGTCTCTCCTATCGAAGGGGTCTTGATCTCTGCGACTGTTGATGAAACTTTATCCTTCAGCGTAGCTGGAGTTTCTGCTGATTCAGGCACCTATTGCGGTGTAACAAGGACTTCCTCAACCCCTGATACTACAGCTACATCAATACCGTGGGGAACACTCACTCCCACTTATTCAGCCGCAACCCATAACACTCAACAATTACTCACAGTTTCAACCAACGCCGATAATGGTTACAAAGTTTATATTGAAGAAAACGACCAGATGGGAAAAGATGGAAAAACTTGTACCGGCTCAACAGCTGGAGAGACAGATAGCTGTATCCCCGATACAACCTGTAATGCCGTTGGATGCACTCATACTTCTTATCAAGATTGGGGATCTGACCCCTCAAGTTATCCGGGTTTGGGATACTCCTTACAAAATGCGACAGGAACCGACGCTAAGTTTCAATACAATACAGGTGGGGCAACATTTAATGCCAAACAGATGGCTGACCAAGAGGCTGGAGAGTCAAGATCAGCAACAGATGCCGAGATTATGACAAACTCAGGTCCTGTTGATTCAAGCAGTATTTATGTATGCTTTAGAATAGATATCACTGCCACCCAACCGGCAGGATATTACTTCAACAAGGTCAAATACACGGCAGTACCAACATTCTAAAATGGAAAAACAAAAAAGAATAAAAACAGGCTCTTATCTTTTCCTCTTGATACTGATTTTATTTTTATTTACGGTATTTTCTGTTAAAAAGGTAGACTCCCAAAATAGAATCCCTCTTGTTGTTGCTCCAGCTCGTCAGACTGTCAATATTGACCCGGGAAGTAAAGAAACATTAATGGTTAAATTCTTTAACGAATCATCAACACCAATATCGGGAAATATAAAGGCAGTTGATTTTATTGTAGAAGACAAAGAAGGGTCCCCTATTCTACTTGAGGGAGAAGAGGAAAATCTATCAAACAGGTTTTCTGCCGCAAGTTGGGTTAAACTCCCTTTTGAAAAAGCATCCATCGCTCCTGCAGAAGTTTTGCGTGTTCCATTTACAATTCAAATTCCAGATGATGCAAGACCTGGAGGCAGATATGTAGCTTTGTTTTTTGAAACAACAGGTACCATCCCACCCTCGCAAAGTGAATACAGCAAAGAAGGCGTACAAGCAACGAGTTCAAGAATTGTAAGCCTAATCTATATCAGGGTAAATGGACCAATAAAAGAAGCAGCATTTATTAAAAAGTTTTTTGCTCCAGCCTTTGTAGAATTCGGACCCATTCCCATAGAACTAGAAATAACAAATCAAGGCGATTATCACATAAGACCAAAGGGTCAGGTAAGATTATATGACTTTTTCGGAAACCTTATCGATGAAACCATACTAGAAGAAAAAAACATATTCCCTGAAACAACAAGAGAGTACAAAGACATCAAAATAGGACCAAATTTTCTTTTGGGAAAATATAGGTTAAGTCTTGAACTGGCATATGGAGAACAAGGAAAAGCGCTCACAGCCTCAACATTTATCTGGGCTTTTCCCATAAGGGTATTTTTGGTTGCAGTCCTGACAATAACTATACTTACCCTCCTTTTTGTTCTTCTTATTAAAAAACTAAAACAAAGGCAAAAAAAGCTTGAACAAAAACTTGAAGAGCAAATTATTGAACTGGAAAAACTAAAAGAAAGGTATAAAGATAAAACAAGCTCCTAGCGTGCATGTAATCACTTTTAAAGCGTTTTTTTTAGTCTTCCTTACATTATTCTTAAACCTATTTTATCCAAATAAAACCAAGGCAAATACAAATTCAGAAGAAGTAAAAATAACAGCGACAATTGGTGAACCAAAGCTTAAAATTTTTGGATTTGCACCCTCTCTCTCTACGGTAAAACTCACAGGAGTTGGAATAAGTGATCAAACAACAGCTGATAAAAACGGCTTTTTTGTCTTTGATAAGGTGTATCTTCCCACAAACTACATCATAAATGATAAAAGTTCTTACCCTGAAATTTGCCTTCAGGCCTCTGATGAAAGTAAGGCCTCATCATCTCCCGTATGCCTCCCACAATTACCCGCTTCCCAGATAGCATATGAGGTAGGACCAGTTCTTCTCTCCCCAATTTTAATTATTGAGAAAAACAAAATTATAAAAGGGGAACAAGTCTTAGCTTTTGGAAAAACAACTCCAAATACAGCTGTATCAATTCATCTTGCAAGAGAAGATAAAAATTTTTCCCTTGCATCACTTCTTGCAAAAGAAGCAAAAGCATTTTTTATACCCGAATATAAGATATTCTCAAATGAGGAAGGTTACTTCGAATTCAATTTGCCAACTAATCAAATTAACTCATGGAGAGTTTTTACCTTCTCGGAATCAAACCAAGCCAGAAGTCCAAGAAGTAACACCCTGAATTTTAAAGTATTACCACCCTATTTTAGCTTTATTGAACTTCTGGGAAAGATGCTGTCTACTCTCCAACCTTATCTCATCTACTTCATTATCATGATGCTATTTCTTATAGCCTTTTACCTTTTATACCAGCTCCTAAAATTAAATGATTCTAATAAAAACTTATCTGAACATTCTGGGGAATCTCTTTTGAATCGACAAAAGCCTTAAAAACAAAAATTCCAGGCTCCTGGCTTGAAACATCAAAAATCGCTCTTCCCAAATCATCAGTTGTAGCCTGAATGGCCTGAACAAAAACATCCTCATTCTTTCCCATCCTTACAAGCT
>JAMWCC010000041.1 GCA_023818375.1 Candidatus Omnitrophota bacterium
AATTCGATAGTACAAGGCTTTGTTGAACTGAAATGGTGGTGTCGTGTGAGGCAATGGGAATTATACAGACCAATTTTAAATTTATCCAGGATATTGAAACTAATTTATTCACCGGCAAATTCTCTGTGATATTTTTAAAAACAAAAATTTTTGTATAAGATACTGAATAAATAAAGCCAGATTAATAAAAAAGCTGCAAACAAAAAAATTATTGAGAGCCTATAAAACCAAAAGACTAACGCTGAAATCCTGTTCTCTATCTTCTATTACTAAGTCAACAGTTTTTCCCCATGGAAGGTACAATTTAATAAAAAACGCAAAAATAAATATCAATATAAGAGTGGAAATTTCATTCTGTCTTATTCTGTTTGCATTTTTTTCTTTTATAAAAAGAAGAAAGGCCACATATACCTTCAACTGCAAGCAAGATTACAAATGGCATTATAGGTTCGCGATATCTGATAACTGTTTTGAAAAACATAATTATTGGCAGAGACCACAATAAAACAGTTAAATAAAGCAGTGAATATTCTCTAAATTTTTTTAACGAAAGTAAAAAACCTAAACCGGCAAAAATAAAGATTGGCAAATTAGTGATGAGCGCTATAAAAACATGGTATTTCTTATAATTTTCTCCCGGTCCTGAAAAAGTGTGAGGTGCCAGTTTCCAGAACCTTAAAAACCTGTCCTTAACTAGTCTTACGTAGATACCTGGATTTTCCTTAATAAATTTAAAAGCGGCCTTATAAAAAAAGCTATTAGCTTCTAATTCTGATAATCCCATTACCTGTTTTATGACTGGTTCATTTATATTTCCAGTTGGATCCCAGTAGCCGGATGGCTGGTAAAGTGATTTTTCATTATTAGCAATATAACAAACAATCCCACCTTCTGTTGATGTAAAAATCAATTTCCCATGAATTTTAAAATTCCTCATAGCCCAAGGAAAAACTGTAAGAAAAAACAAAAAAAATGTTAATGCTGTTGCCTTCAACGAGAAAAGCCATCCTTTATACAAAATAAGCCACAAAAAAACTATGGGTAAAAAAACTATGAACAAGGACCTCGTCAATACACCAAGTCCAAGAATAATTCCGGCAAACAAAAAATTAAGAAAATTCAGTTTTTTTACACCAGAGTAAAACAGATATACAATTAGTACAGAAAAAAATATCTCCAATGTCACTGGTGCAAGATAACCGGTCCAAAAAATCGCAGGCGGGTAAAAAACATAAATAAAACCAGTGAAGGCTGCAATTTTGTTATTGCGAAAAATTCTTCTGGCAAGCAAATAAAGGATAAGACAAGTGAACGCGCTTACCATCGCCAGCGCTATTTTTGCTGCAAGAAAACTATGGCCAAAGATTTTGTAAATCAGGGCTAGAAATAAAGGAAATCCAGGGGCTCTCCAAGAATAAAATACTGGTCCGTCCGAAAAATAGGGGTTATTAACCCAATAACCCTGACCAGTGGCAAGCTTCCATCCCAGTTCATCCCACCAATCACCCCATACATCAACGGAGTTATCAAGGGTAAGAATAAAACCTACTCTAAGAGTAAGGGCAAATAAAATAATCAATATAAGATACCTCAGTTTCTTTTTTTCCATATCAAAATTACGGGATTTGGATGACACCAGTCATACGGAATGTCCTGTCTCTGAGTAAATTTCCAACCTAAAAATGCAGGCTGTTTTGAAAATTCTTTTACGATATCATAGTCTGCAAACAATTTCCTCATTTCCAACAAAGAACTCCCTCTCACCCATTGATACTCGCTTATAACATAATATTGTGCCATTGTTTTTTCGGGGCTTCCAATTAGAATATTATATTTAAGATACTGGAAAGGCGGTGTTCTCCACGGAGATGGAGCTTCCAGCAATCCAACACTTTCTCTGGCAGGTATATTTTCATTAATCCACCTACCAGCGACTGCACGGATATTTTCACCTTCAAAAAGGTTCACATGGCTTAATGTAAATACAAATGTCCAAACAAAAACAAAAGAAAATATCATTAAAGACAGCTTCTTATTTATCAATGTTGCACCTATAGCAATTACCAAAAAAATAAATGGATAAATTATAAAAGCATAATGTACCCATTTACCGGTATTAAGACCAAAGTAAACAAAAAACGGCACCAAGCACAAAAGCACAAGTAAAAACCTTTTATCAAAATTCAATAAGGAAATGAAAAAATAGAGAATAGAAATTAACCATATCCCTAAACCAAGTCCGTATTTTAATGACACTGTTGAAAAATACTTCAGATTTTCAAAACTAGCAGAATTTTTCCAGTAAGAACCTATATAATGAATCTCATTAATAAATTCATGCCAGGAAATTAAAACATATGGATTTGTTATAAGATAGGCTAAAACAAAGCTCGCACAACATAATATGATATTTTTTAAAATTTCATTTGATTTAATGCAAAAAAGAATGATCGCACAAATTACAGCCAAGATCACAAATCCATAGGACAACAAACTTCCCATCGCAAAACCGGCAAAACAGGATGATAAAACAAGCCATGAAACCCTTTTCTCATCAATGTATTTAAAATTAAAATAAAGGCAGCATACAACATAAAACAACCCATAAGTGTATGGTTTCAGGTAGTGAGACCATAAAGCAAAGCCTGGTGTGGAAACAAAAAGAAGGCTAATCAGAAAAGATAGAAACTCATCTTTTGTAATTTTCAAGCATAAAAAATAGAAAAAAATTGCCGAAAATATAAAAAATATTGCGCCAAATAGCCTTGAAAATTTGTAAAGATCGCCCATCTTTCCTGGATAAAAAAAATAATATTTTATATCAGACTTCAGTTCCACCATGTCAAAAAGAGAACATATCTTTAGAAAACAGCCGAGTAAGTAAAGGTAAACACCACCATATTCAAAAAAATGTGGATTAAAATCCATCTTCGATGGGTTCATTTTACTCAAACTGGATAAGACGGCCTGTTCATCAGCACCGTAAGACCTCAAAAGATAACTTCTCATTGAGTTAATCAACTCTATAGAAACTTTTTTCTTAACACCTTTGATGTTCAAGAGCATTTCTTTTGATGTATCATAATCAGGAGGATATTCTGCCCCATAGTAGATTTGCATTTCCCGAAGATTCATATGGGTTGAAAGCATTGGTTCAACCATATCGTTAAGGATTCCTATTTCTCCGAATACAAGATCTATCCTGTAATCCTTTGGAACTCCCCAATCTATGCCTTTTACATGCAAAAAAATCCCAACTATTACTATTACAAGGATGAGAAACGTTCTTCTAATCATAAATCCTAAATTTTAAAATTGTATAAATTGCCTTAAATCCATCGATCCAGCCTATTTTTTTTCCTTCTTTTCTTGGAGTATAGGAAATCGGAATTTCCTTTATTTTGTAACCTCTTTTTAGAATTTTGCAGGTTATTTCTGGTTCGATTTCAAACCTTCGTGATTTTAAGTTAAGAGAAAGTAAAATTTCTTTTTTAACCAATTTATAGCAGGTTTCCATATCTGTTAGGTTTGAGCCATAAAAAAAATTAGTCAGAAACGTCAAAAATCTATTTGCTACATAGCTTAACAAAGGTACACGCTGATTGCTAAGAAACCTTGAACCATAAACAACGCCACATCTATCACTTACTGCGTCAACAAGCTTTATAATATCTAAGGGATCCAATTCAAGATCTGCATCCTGAATTATGACATATTCTCCTGTGGCTTTTTTTAAACCGCTTCTTATAGCTGCACCTTTTCCCTTATTTTTTGAGTGAAATACAGTTTTTATTTCTTTATTATCCGCAAGCAGTCTTTTTAAAATCTGAGGAGTATCATCTTTAGAACCATCGTCAATCACGATAATTTCTTTTTCGATCTTTAGTAATGAAACCTTTTGTATTATTTCTGAAATTGTGTTTTGTTCATTGTAAACTGGTATAAGAATCGAAATTCTCATACTATTATCTTACCATAAAAACACTAACAGTGTGGTAAAATAAACATTATGATAGAAGCAATTTCATTTGGAATTTTACAAGGACTAACAGAATTTTTACCCGTAAGCAGCTCAGGACACGTTTTCTTTTTAGGAAAGTTATCAATTTACCCAACCTATAATCTTCCTTTGATGATTTCAATACATATCGGAACAACCTTGTCAATTGTTTTTTATTTCAGAAGTCGCATTAAAAGTATGCTTGTCGCTTTAAAGAAAATCAAAGAAATTTCCTATAATGAAGAAAGAAAACTATGGAAATATCTTTTTATCGCCTCTATTCCAGCAGCCATTGCAGGAATTTTTCTTGAGCGATTAATCGAAGAAATCTCTACGATTCGACTCGTTGGAACCTGCTGGATTATAAACGGAATAATTTTGGTCTTTGGTGAACTG
This sequence comes from Candidatus Omnitrophota bacterium, assembly GCA_023818375.1. GTDB lineage: Bacteria > Ratteibacteria > UBA8468 > B48-G9 > DTJG01 > DTJG01. Next base: position 4,397 of record JAMWCC010000041.1, read on the forward strand.
ATTAGCCAAAAAAAGAGGGAACAAAAAGATATCAACTTACTTATGTCATTGTTTATTGGAATCTTTCAAGCTACTGCAATACTACCTGGAATTTCACGCTCAGGAGCAACAATTACAGCTGCAAGGATTTCAGGAATGGAAGCTTATAAAGCTTTTGAATTTTCGTTTTTGCTTGGTGTTATAGCAATAATTGGAAGCTTCTTACTTGAGGTTATTAAAAAACCAGAAGGTTTTACCGGTGTTTGCTTTGCAAGTGGAGCTATTGCTTTTTTATCAGGATATTTGGCACTAGCCGTTCTTGCAAAGATAGTTAAACTAAATGAAATGAAATGGTTTGGTTATTACACAATACTTGTTGGCTTTCTTGTACTTTTCAAATGGTGAAATGAGACATATTAAAGCTGAAGTATTCTCGAAAAAAATTTTAAATGATACCTATGTAGAAGTTGTGTTTGCAAATAAATTTAACATACAACCAAATCCCGGACAGTTTGTGCATATCCTTACAAAAGCTACCTTTATCCGAAGACCTTTTTCTATCGCTGGATGCACAGATCAATGGGTACGAATTTTATTTAAAATAAGAGGTCCTGGGACAAAAAAACTTTCAGAAGTAAAAAAAGGGATGCAACTTGATATAATAGGACCTCTCGGCAACTCATTTCCATCAGTCGATAAAAAAGCGAAAATATACCTTGTAGCCGGTGGCATCGGGATTGCTCCAATTTTGTTTGTTGCTGAACAATTTGTAAAAGAAAAAAGGTATTTCAAGTTGTTCTATGGTGCAAGAAACCATAAAGACCTTTTGATTCAATTCTTGCCTGACGGAGAATACATAAAATTTTTTACAACTGATGACGGCAGTTTTGGCAAAAAAGGTACAGTTGTTGAAGTATTTGAAAAAAAATCAGAAGAAGAAAAGCCTGACATAGTTTTCGCTGCAGGTCCTATGAAAATGCTAGAAAAATTGAGTATATCTTGCAAACAACACAATATTGATGCATACATTTCTCTTGAAAATATTATGTTTTGTGGCCTAGGAGTATGTCAGGGATGTGTTATTGAAACTATAGATGGATATAAAAGAGTGTGTAAGGAAGGACCTATATTTAATTCAAAAAAAATAAAATGGAACTTGAAAAATTGAAAATAAGGATTGGAAAACTTGATTTAGACACTCCAGTACTTCCAGCCAGTGGAACTTTTGGATATGGAGATGAGCTTGTTGACGTAATGGATTATAG
>JAMWCC010000126.1:0-2673 GCA_023818375.1 Candidatus Omnitrophota bacterium
GAATCATGGAATTATTGCAGGTAATAAGTGTAAGGGGATATGCATTGCCAGTGATAATAAATTTTGTAATATCAAAAAAGCCGCAATTTACTTTGATGGAAGACTGGTTAATTTTAAGGATATTCCAGCAAAGATTGGGTCAGGTCCAAAATTTCTAAACAATAAAAAAGTTAGGCATCTTGCCATTGAACTTGGTTAGATGTGTGATAAAATTAACTACCCATCAATTTTTTTTTACAGGAGGTTATTATGAACTACAATGGCAAAAAAATTGGAATTCTCGTTGGGGGTGGACCTGCGCCAGGAATAAATGGGGTTATTGGATCTGCCACAATCGAGGCTTTAAATAGTGGTCTTGAAGTAATTGGCATATACGATGGTTTTAAATGGCTTTCCCAGGGTGATACAGACCATATCAAAAATCTTACCAGACAGGATGTCATCAAATCTAGATTTTATGGTGGCTCCATTCTCAATACATCAAGAGAAAATCCCACAAAAAGTGAAGAAAAAATGAAAAATGTGGTTCAATCACTGATGAAAATTGGAATTGACTATCTTGTTACAATCGGTGGCGATGATACGGCATTTAGCGCCAGCCAAACCTATAAATTTGCACAAGGGAAAATTCGTGTGGCACATGTTCCAAAAACAATAGACAATGATCTTCCACTGCCAGCAGGAATACCCACCTTTGGATATGAAACCGCCAGGCATGCTGGAGCAAAGCTTGTTGCAAACCTTCTTGAGGACGCAAGAACAACCCATCGCTGGTACCTTGTGGTAGCAATGGGTCGTACTGCAGGACATTTGGCACTTGGTATGGGCATTTCAGGTGGGGCAACATTAACAATTGTCCCTGAGGAATTTAAAAAAACGCCAACAATTGAGGATGTTTGTAAAATAATTGAAGGCTCAATATTTAAAGCCAGAGCTTTTGGTCAGGATTATGGGGTTGCAGTTATAGCAGAAGGTGTTGGTGATCTGCTTAAAGAAGAATTAAAAGACAATTCCCTCGCGATTGTTGAGTATGATGAACACGGACATTTCAGAATGGCAGAAGTACCACTATGTCTTATAATCAAGCGGACCATTAATCAGAGATTTAAAGAAAGAGGGGAAAAGGCGCAGTTCATTGATGTTACTATTGGATATGAGCTCAGGTGTTCAGATCCAATTCCTTTTGATGTTGAGTACACTCATAAGCTTGGTTGTGGTGCTGTAAGATACCTTCTTGATATGATTGAGGGTGGATATAAAACAGGTGCATTAATTTCAATACAGGCAGATAAAGTGGTTCCTATTCCTTTCAATGAAATTCTAAATCCTGAGACAGGAAAAACTACAGTTAGGAAGCTTGATATTAATTCAGACCTTTATAAAGCCGCCAGAAGCATGATGATAAGGTTGGAAAGAGAGGATTTTGAAAACGAAGAAATCCTTTCCCGCATAGCGAAAGCAGCAAAAATCGGTTCAGATGAATTCAGAAGTAGATATGAACATCTTGTAAAGTAAGGCTTCTTTTTGAACTAGATAAAGGATTTCTCCTGGACGGAAAAAAAGTAAAGTTGATCTATTATGCTGAGAGAACTTCTTTCACCAGAGATAAAGGAACTGATTGAAAAAAAGGATTGGAGAACCCTGAAAGAGATTCTATCTGAGTGGGCTGCTCAGGACATAGTGGATCTAATTCACAACGTTGATGAAAAAGAAGGAGACATAATATTTAGAATTCTTCCCAGAGACCTTGCAGCTGAAGTTTTCAGTGAACTTGACAAAAACGAACAAAAAAAATTATTAAAACAGATTAGCAGTGAGCATATCAAGGAAATTTTTCTTGAACTACCCCCTGACGATAGAACTGATTTTTTTGAAGAGCTTCCTGCAAATGTAACAAAAAAGCTTCTCAATCTTCTTCCGCCCGCAGAAAGAAAAGAAACGATGATGCTTCTTGGGTACCCGGAGAAAAGTGTCGGAAGGTTGATGACTCCGCGGTTTGTTGCAATACGCAGTGGATGGACCGTTGCACAGGCTCTTGAACATGTGAGAAGATTTGCCAAGTATGCAGAGACAATAGATGTTGTATATGTTGTAGATGAAGGTTGGCATCTATTAGACGAAATTTCGCTCAAAGACCTGATTCTTGCGGGTCCGAACGAAAAAATTGAACAGCTAATGGATAAAGAATATCAATCAATTGTTGCAAATGAAGATCAGGAAAAAGCAGTTGAGATTATGAAAAAATACAATTTGAATGTATTGCCAGTAGTTGATTCAAAGAATATTTTGCTGGGTGTAATTACTATTGATGATGTGTTGGATGTATATGAAGACGAAGTAACAGAAGATATTCAAAAAAGCGCAAGCGTATTCCCTTTTGAAGTTAGCTACAAGACGACCTCTGTATTCACGATGTTCAGGAAAAGGATTGTGTGGTTGCTTTTCCTTGCAATAGGAGGAACACTTACAGGAAGTGTAATTTCATCTTTTGAATCTGTTCTTGGCAGGATCATTGCACTGGCTGCATTTATTCCTGTTTTGATTGGAACTGGTGGAAATATAGGAACACAGTCAGCAACTTTAATTATCAGAGCACTTGTTACCGGAGACATAACTCCGAGAAAATGGTTTGATGTAATTAAGAAGGAGCTGGCTGTAGGATCAATGATCGGA
>JAMWCC010000126.1:2683-47071 GCA_023818375.1 Candidatus Omnitrophota bacterium
CTTGGATGTGTTCTTGGGATATGGAGTTATTTTATGAAAAGTACACTAACGATAAGCCTAATTGTTGGTTTTTCTGTTATATTTATTTCGTTATGGGCAAATCTTATTGGAAGCTTGTTACCTATAATATTAAGAAAGTTACACTTAGATCCTGCAGTTGTTAGCAGTCCTTTTATTTCAACGATTCTTGATGTAAGTGGACTTCTGATTTATTTTAGTGTCGCCCTGCTCATTCTTTAGAGGGCTGAAATTTTTGTGTTAACATATCAGACTAAGGAGGGTAATAATGGAAGGCATTATAATGCCACGCAGCAAGTCTGTGAGAATTAAGCCAGTTTCTATCAATGAAGTAAAAAATGAAGGTTTTTTTTATCCATACATAAAAAGAAACAGAACAATTAGTATACCGTTATTGTATAAGCTATTCGAAAAATATGGAACAATTGAAAATTTCAGGATAGCTGCAGGTATTTCAAATAAAGAAATAACAAGAAGGCTTGCTCCAGATTCGGATTTATACAAGTGGATGGAAGCTATAGCATGGGATTTACAGAGTTTTCCTGATAGAAACAGGACAAAACAGCTTGACAAATTTATAGATTTGATAGCAAAAGCTCAAGAAAAGTCAGGTTACATTGATACATATTATACCGGGCTTTTCAGAAAACAGAGGTTTAAGCGTCTTGAATATAGCCATGAACTTTATTGTGGTGGCCATTTGATACAGGCAGCAATTGCCCATTTCAGAAGTACTGGAAAAGAAAATTTCTTACAAATTGCTAAAAAATGGGCAAATTATATTGTGAAAAAGTATGAGAAAAAGGAGATTGTGGTAAACGATGGACATCCTGAAGTTGAAATGGCTTTAGTGGAATTGTACAGGACAACAGGTGATGAAAAATACCTCAAATTAGCTGGCACGCTTATGGAAATGCCCTATGTATATCTTGGTAATAAAAAATTTCTTGAGATCAATGAAATTACTGGACATGCTGTAAGGATGATGTACTTATTTTCCGGAGCAACCGATTATTACCTTGAAACCAGAGACCCTAGATATTACAAAAAAATAAAACAACTGGCAGAGGATCTTTACGCTGGAAAATATTACATCACCGGTGGAATAGGTTCTCGCTATCAAGGAGAAGCATTTGGTTTTAAATACGAGCTTCCTAATTTAAGGGCATACTGTGAAACCTGTGCCTCAATAGCATTGATGATGTGGCTTTATAGGATGTTCTTCGTTGAGCAGGACGTAAAATGGTTCAATTTATTTGAGCGTGTTTTATACAACGCTTTTCTTGCATCTGTTTCATTGGATGGCAGAGAGTATTTCTATGTGAATCCACTTGCTTCGTATGGATCTTACAGAAGACAGAACTGGTACACAACTACCTGTTGTCCCCCCAACTTCCAGAGGTTTATAGCAAGCCTTCCAGCATATTTTTATGCTAAAGGAAAAAATGAGATCTGGGTAAATCTGTACGATACCAATCAAGCAAAACTGAAACTTGCTGATGAAAACACTGTGCTTGTTGATATGAAAACGGATTATCCTTGGAGCGGGAAGGTAAAAATTGATATAAAAAAGCATAATAATGACAGAATAAAAATACATCTCAGAATACCGGAGTGGAGTGATAAGACCGAAGTGAGATTTGATGATAAGGTTTTCAATGCGGAAAAATCTTCTTATTTTACTCTTGAGATTTCACAGTCCTGTTCGATTGACATTGAATTTGATGTAAAGGCTGAAATTTATCATTCTAATCCTGCTGTAGAATCTGACAAAAATTGTGTTGCAATTTGCAGAGGTCCACTTGTGTACTGTCTTGAAGGGGTTGACAACAATTTTGATCTTTTTAATTTTTTTCTGCCGCAACAGTGCTTCCAGCAACAGCGCGATGAAAATTTCTTTAATTTCGTTACAGTTCATGGATATGGGTTTTTGAATACTGATACAGATTTTCTATACAGAAAAGGAACGCCACATTACAGATTTAAAGAAGTGAAGTTTAAAGCAGTACCTTATTTTTCCTGGGCAAATAGGAAAAAGTCTTCTATGATTTTATGGATTGGCAGCTTTAAAGGTACCGAATGAAAAGGAAAGCAAAAAATGGTAAGGGAAAAACTTATAAAAAAACTGGTAAAAAAATACGGCACTCCGCTATTTGTGATTTTTATTCCTGAGATAGAGAAAAGGATTAATCTGTTCCATAATCTTCTTCCAAGAGTAGAACCATTCTACGCAGTGAAAGCAAATCCACACCCATCTATTTTGAAATATCTTGCGCGAAAGAACTTTGGGTTTGATGTGGCTTCAAAAAATGAAATAGAAAGTTTACTAAGGCTTGGTGTATCAAGCGAAAAGATGGTGTTTGCAAATACTATTAAATCACCAGAAACATTAAGGTTTGCTGCAAAAAATGGGATTGATCTGATGACCTTTGACTCTGAATATGAACTTAATAAGATTGCAAAAATTTTTCCTGGTGCAAGGGTAATGATAAGAATTAAGGTTCCAAATGTAGGTTCTGTCGTCGAGCTGTCATTGAAGTTTGGTGCAGAGCCTGCGGATGCAATGGGTTTAATTATAAAGGCGTTACAACTTGGACTTAGACCCGTAGGTGTAAGCTTTCATGTTGGTTCGCAGTGTCTTGAAGTGTCCAATTTTCTTGAAGCACTGGAGCTTTCGTCAATAATTTTTCACGATGCATTACTTAAAAAAATTCCACTTGAGATCCTTGACATAGGTGGAGGGTTTCCAATAACCCATTTTGATAAAGAAGCCGACGTTTTTCCTTCAATGGCTGAAAAAATTAGCAGTGAAATAGATAGATTGTTTGACAAAAATATAAGAATTATCGCTGAACCTGGAAGATTTATTATAGGACCCGCATGCGTCTTGATAACAAGGGTAATTGGTAAATCAATAAGAAATAACAAGCACTGGTATTATCTTGATGATGGAGTATATGGATGTCTTTCCGGAATCATTTACGACCACTGTAAGTATCAGTACAAGGTTTTTAAAAAGGGACAAACCCAGCTTTCAACCCTTGCAGGTCCGACTTGCGACTCCCTTGATGTTATTTCTTTAAGTGAAGAATTACCCGAACTTGAGTTTGGAGATATTGTTTATGTGGAAAATATTGGAGCCTACTCTTATGCAACCGCAACCAACTTTAATAGCATTCCTATTGCAAAGGTTATTTCAATTAACAAGGGGGTATAGATGAAGAGGACTCACCGTGTAAGGGAGAATATGAGCGATTTGCCTGACTGGATGAGAAAAAAGAAGTGCCCACATAAAGATAAATATCTTTCTGGGAAAAGGATACTTCCTCCTTCGATAAATGGAAAGATGACACTAGAACAGCTTGTGGACGATATTTTTCTTGCATATAATGCCGCGAGGTTAAAAGAAGGATGCAGGCTTTTTACTGAAAAAATGCTTGAAGATGATGTAACCGTTGGTATGAGTTTGGCAGGAGCCTTGACGCCTGCTGGACTTGGGGCTTCTGCAATTGTTCCCTTGATTGAAGCAGGATTTGTTGACTGGGTTATTGTTGCGACGGGAGCCAATTTGTATCATGATTTACATTTTGCATTCAATCTGCCGCTATATGTGGGGACGCATCTTGTGGACGACGCAGATTTGAGGAAGAATGATGTTGTCAGGATTTATGATATTTTTCTTGCTTACACCGATTGTTTGATGGAGACAGATAAAATTCTGAGATCCATTTTAGTTCAACCAGAATTTCAAAAGGAGATGGGAACAAGCGAATTTTATTATCTTTTAGGTAGATATGCAAATGAGTTTGAAAAACAAAACAACTGTACTGGAGTATCTATTGTTGCAGCGGCGTACAGAGCAGGCGTGCCACTTTTCACCAGTTCTCCTGGCGATTCAACAATTGGAATGAATATTGCAGGTCTTGAAATTGAAGGAAACAAACTTAAGATTAATCCATCAATTGATGTTAATGAAACCACTGCAATAGTACTTGATGCAAAAAGATCTGGAGGTAAATCCGCAGCATTTCTTGTTGGTGGTGGAAGTCCAAAAAACTTTTTGCTTCAAACTGAGCCACAGATACAGGAAATACTTTTGATTAGAGAGGTTGGACATGATTATTTTTTCCAGATCACAGATGCACGCCCCGATACAGGTGGATTATCCGGAGCAACCCCGCATGAAGCAGTTTCCTGGGGTAAGGTTGATCCGAATATGCTTCCCAACGCAGTTGTTTGTTATCTTGATTCAACGGTTGCACTTCCCATAATTGCACATTATGCTCTCGCGAAACGTAAGCCTAGAAAGTTAAAAAAGCTTTATCACAAGAAAACAGAATTGATGGATAAGCTTATACGAGAATATTTTGCACATAATCCCAGAAAAATTACCGGCAATATAGATGAGATAAAAAAGTATCTGAAGACCTGAAACTAAATCAGCTGCGAATGTATTGGATTTCAGGGAGTATGTCTTGTAGTAGAATCATGCCAACATAAATTGGTTTTCCATTGACAGTTTCAACTACTGGTATACTATGTATTCTGGAATCAGCAAAGATTCTTATTACATCCTGAATTGTAGAATCTCTTTCTATGGTAGGGTATTTTTCGTCAACAACATCAGCAGAAATTACAAGGCACGCTATTTCTTCTTTAAACATCGTATCCCTGACATCATCAAGATGAATTACTCCTTTATACACACCCTCATTGTCAGTAACTGGATAGACAGATAATTCTGTGTATTTAAGTCGTTTTGCAATATCGCAAATTGGAGTCAATAAATTAAATGGTTTTATATCAGTGTAAAAATCATCGATGAGAATCAGGCCCTTTGTCTCTCCTTTTAGACCAGGGAACAGTAGCAATCTTGCAATAAATGTTCCTAACACTGTGGTAATGATGGCAAGGATAATAACTGAATTGAAAAGTACTTCAGAAATCATTCCGGAATTGAAAAAGACAATGCTTATTGCGATGGCGCCGGTTAACTGAGGAACAATTGAAAATCCAAAACCAATAGAATCTCTATAAGAAAACCCTTCAATCCTTGAAACGAGATAACCTGAAAGCCCTCTTGAAATAACAAGGATTGTTATCGTTAAAAAACCAAGTATAAAATTTTCGGTTTGCGAAAAAATTGTCAAATTGACCCTTGAACCAACAATAATGAAAAATATGGGAACAAAAATTCCGGAAGCAATAAAATTTATATTGTTTCTTACCATCCTATTAATGTGAATATTAGCAAGTGAAATTCCTGCAAAAAAGGAACATACAACCGGCGGAATCTGTAACAAAGCTCCCATCGATACAACTATGACAAGAAGCATTAAAATTGTTGTGGTTTCGTCTTCTGAAGATTTCATTCCCTTGAGTTTTTTTAAAATCTTTTCGTGCAAAACCGGCAATACCTTCAAAACAAGAAAGAAGAATGCTCCCGCAAAAACAAAAAATTTAATGATGTCGAGTAATTCTTTTGATAGCCTTATTGCAAGAACTATTGTGAAAATAAAAAGGCTGAAAAGATCTGCCAGCACAGAAGTAAAAACAATCTGGTTAAAAAACCCCTTTTTTGTAAAGTCCATTTTTCGATAGAATTCTCTGAAAAACTGAATAACAACCTCTGAAGCTGGTGAAGAAAAAAGTGTTATCATATAGAGCGAGACTAAGATAGAAGATCCGACACGAAAGTATTTTGCTATAATTAGTCCGTATAAAAGCCCTACGATGGAAGGAATTAGGAGGTTAAAAACAAGCAAATCTTTAAAATTTTTTCCTGCCTTTTTTGTGGTGGGTTGAATTTTTAGTTCAAGTCCAGCTGAAAACATAAGCAAAATTATTCCAAGTTCGTAAAAATAATTTATGGAAGAAACATCTTTCACTAGCCCTATCCCAGAAGAACCAAATAGAATCCCAGCAATAATATAGATAATGAGTGTGGGAATTTTCAGATAAGTTGCCACAGGCCTTGCAAGACAGATTGTAATAAAGGCAGCAAGAAAGAAACCAAATATTTCCATACTTAAATTTTAAAGCAACAATACAGGTAGGGTCAAAAATATTCTAAACCATTTTCAATCGACATCGTCAAAAGGTAAGAAAGGAGGTGATAAAAAATGAAAAAGATATTGATGGTAGGAGTGTTTCTACTGGTGGCAGGTGGACTTATCCTGGCAGCAGAACAACAGATAGAAAAGAATAAAATAGAAAAAAGAGGAGCTGAGCAGGGATTAAGAAGAGGTCCTGGCGAAATGGGACTTGGTTTATATGAGCGGCTCAATCTGACAGAAGAACAGAAGGCAAAAATTAGGGAAATTCAGAAAAGCAGAAGAGAGCAACTATCTGCCCTTCAACAAGATACCACACTTAGCCAGGAGCAGAAAAGAGAAAAAATGAGGCAGATAATGGAATCTACACAAAAACAGATGGATGAGGTTCTCACTCCTGAGCAAAGACAACAGATGGAAAAACTAAGAGAAGAAATGAGGGAAAGGATGAAACAACACTGGAAAAAAAGAAATCAGGGCGAAGAAAAACCTTCAACTGAAGCAAAGTAGTCCTTTCCTGAATAGAAGGGCGGGATTTAAAACCCCGCCCTTCTATTAATTACATTCTGCAATCAATGGTCCTGCAAGTTCTTTTAAGAAGAAAAGTTTACCCGGCAATGTGGGCATAAAGCTACTTGGTACCCAGATATCAGGTCCATAACGTAGTGTTACCCAAAGGCTCATTCCCTGCCACATCATACCTCTTCCGAGAGCACCATCACAACCGCCAATAATTTTATCGGCTTTTAAAAAAATTCCTGGTCCTATCGTATTTGCAAAACACGGCACAAGGGTTGTGCGGCTTTTGAAACTTGTTATGGCATTTTGTTCTATGGTTAATGGATGGAGTTTTGCACCAAGCCGGTATTGTTGTTTTTTCCATTCTTCAATATTTTTAAACTCTGCTGCAAAATGTGGTTCCCAGAAGGCAATATGAAAAACCCTCCCTATTCCAAAAATTACCACAAGCTTTGCATCCTGATCCTTCAGCTTACTAATTTTCTCAGGATATGTTGGCAAGACCTTTTTTGTCGCGAAATTGCGTTGACCTGGTGGCACAGTTAATTCACCCAGTGGTCCATAGAATGCCTGCTCCATTGCGTTCTGGAAAGCACCCGGGTTGTTTGGCGGTAGGGTATTGCCTTTTGAATCACTCCATTCATCCATATTGAAGCCATATACGTGTTTACAAGAGACATTCCACTGTTTCAGAAAATAAACAGCCCATTTGTACATGCCCATAGGTCCAACAGGGAGAATAAGAATCAGTTTTCTTTTTTCCTTCGCTGCGTCAGAAATCTCTTTGGCTATTTCGTGTCCCATTTTTGTATCAAATTCTTCCAGTGTTTGGCACATGATTGGTTGAAAGTCTTTATGCCACCACTTCTGCCTTTCAAGTATTTTTTCAGGCGGGTTTGAACAACATCTATCAATTTTTTTTAAATCCCATCCAGCTGGAAAAAAATCTTCAAGCAATGATCCTTTGATTGTTTTCATCAGATCCATCTTAGCCTCCTCGGTTGATAAAACTTTCAGGCTTTACCAGCGCTTCCGAGTACATTTTTGCACTTGTCGGCATACATGTTCTTCAACGCTTCTCTGGCTGGGCCTAGATACTTTCTCGGATCGAACTCAGATGGATGTTCTGCAAGATACTTTCGTATCATTGCTGTCATGACAAGTCTACCGTCTGAATCGATATTTATTTTACAAACTGCAGATTTGGCAGCACGCCGCAATTGCTCCTCTGGTACTCCTGCAGCATTTTCTATTTTACCGCCATATCTGTTAATCATCTCAACATATTCAGGTAATACAGAAGATGCACCATGTAGGACAATAGGGAAACCTGGTAGTCTCCTTTCACACTCTTCAAGGATGTCGAATCTGAGCGGTGGAACTGGCTGGCCCGGTTTTATTTTGAATTTGTAAGCACCATGTGATGTTCCGATGGATATTGCAAGACTATCAACACCTGTTTGTGAAACAAAATCTTGCACCTCTTCGGGTTTTGTATAATGTGATTTTTCAGAAGAAACATGTTCTTCGATACCGGCAAGTACTCCAAGCTCACCTTCAACCGTTACATCGTACTTATGCGCATAATCAACGACCTTTTTTGTCAGTGCAACATTTTCTTCATAAGGTAGATGGGAGCCATCTATCATAACAGAAGAAAAACCATTTTCTATGCAGGAAACACACAATTCATAGCTATCCCCGTGGTCAAGATGAAGTGCGATTGGTATATTTGCTCCCATTTCCTTTGCCATTGCAACAGCGCCCTGTGCCATGTATCTTAACATTGTCTGGTTTGCATATTGACGAGCTCCTTTTGAAATCTGAAGAATTACAGGACTTCTTACTTCGACACAGGCAGTGATAATTGCTTGCAATTGTTCCATGTTATTGAAGTTAAAGGCAGGTACTGCATATCCTTCTTTCATAGCCTTCTTAAACATTTCTCTTGTATTGACAAGACCCAGTTCTTTATAACTTATTGCCATCCTATTACCTCCTGATGTATTTAAAGTTCGTTTAATTTTATCATAGCGTATCAATTTCTACAAAATTACCTAGTGTTTAGGAAAGACTTTATAAACTGCTCGCCTTTTAACTTACCCAAAATACCATTTGAACATGATTTTTCATTAAAGGATTTTACATTGTCGGGTTTGAGCCGCGGACTATAAATAACAAATGGAACATCTTCATCTGAATGACACCTGACAGAGACAGGCGTGTAATGATCTGGGATTACTGCGATTGTTGTATTCATTAAATCTATGTTTTTTAAAATTGTTCCAACAAGTCTTTCATCAAAATCCTCAATACACTTTATTTTCAATTGAACATTTCCTTCGTGTGCTGCTTCATCCGGTGCCTCAACATGAACATAAACAAGATCGAATTTTTTGAGTGCGTCTATCGCTGCATTGGCTTTTCCTTCATAGTTTGTGTTGTAAAGTCCTGTTGCTCCAGGAACATTTATAACCTGAAAGCCTGCGTATATCCCAATTCCTTTAATTAAATCGACGGCCGAAATCACAGCGCCTGAGATTCCAAATTTTTTTGTGAACAGCTCCATATCTGGTTTCTTCCCTGGAGACCATGGCCAAATAAAATTTGCCGGTTGCTTACCAGAGTTGATTCTTTTTATGTTTACAGGATGATGATTGAGGATTCTTCTGGAATTCATTATTAAATCCATCAACATTTTTTCTGTCTTTTTTGCTTGTGGTGTTAATGCTTTCGGTAATAGAAGTTTGAAATCTCTTCCAATGTTATCGTGTGGTGGAAAGCACTCCACCATTGGAGAAAATCCATCTTTTAGAATTAGAATATGTCTGTAGTCAAGGCCCGGATAAAACTTTATTTGCTCTGAAGCAAATTCTTTATTTAAGTCCTCAATCAATTTTCTGCTTTCTTCAGTGCTAATATGACCTGCTGAATGGCTAACAATACGATCATTATCGATGAAAATTGTATTGCAACGGAAGACTACTTCATCTTGAAAAATGTTTATTCCCAGAGCAGCTGCTTCAAGAACTCCACGTCCTTGATAGCATTTTTCTGGATTATAACCAAGAATTGTTAAATTTGCTACCTCTGAGCCAGCTGAAAAACCATGCGGTATGGTTTCCATTAAACCGCAACAGCCTTTCTCTGTTAAGAAGTCAATATTCGGTTTATATGCATATTCAAGAGGAGTTTTGTATTTCAATTCTTCTAACGGGTAATCAGCAGCACCATCAGGAACAAGGATTAAATATTTCATAGAAGTACTTCTTTCAATTGCTGGTAGTCGTTATCTATTGTTATGAAGTGTTCTTTTTTTTGATCAAGTTTTGCGATGGTATCAGGAACAACCGGTTCAATCTTCAAAATCTCCTGAATTTTTTCAGGGAATTTTGAAGGATGCGCGGTTTCAATGCAGCACACACAATCATTCAGGTTAGCCTTAATTGCAGCCGCAATACTGACTGCACCATGCGGCTCAATAACAATTCCATATTTTTCATAAACGTATTTTATTGTCTGTTCTGTCTCATCATTTGAAATGGAAAATGAGATAAAATCTTTCCTCATTTTTTCCATATCTGGCATAATTTTAAGTACACCTTTTTTTATAACATTTCCCTGTTCATCTCGCAGGTCAGTTAACCACCCACCATATAAATCGATCAATCTTGCCAAATTGCTTGGATGTCCCACATTCATTGCATTTGATGGACATTTTTTTGATGGTACTACTGGATTATATTTTCCGGTTTCAAGAAAACGTGGAAATTCATCGTTTTCGTTAACTGCAACGATAAATTTTTTGACAGGTAGACCCATTTCTCTGGCAAGAACTCCACCCATTAAATTGCCAAAGTTTCCTGATGGAACTGAAAAAACAATACTATTTTCACCAATTTCCGCAAACGCCTTAAAGTAATAAACTGATTGTGGAAGTAGTCTTCCAAAATTAATTGAATTAGCTGAACTTAAATTTTTTTGCAAAAATTCTGGGTCATTAAAAGCCCTTTTAACCAGTGCCTGACAGTCATCAAATGTTCCTCTTACAGCGATTGCTTTTACATTTCCACCAAGCGTTGTCATCTGCTTTCTCTGCCTTTGTGTAATTTCCTCAAGAGGAAAAAGAACAAAAACTTCAATGTTTTCAAGATTAAAAAATGCATCTGCAACAGCACCTCCTGTATCACCTGATGTGGCAACCAATATCGTGAGACTCACCCCTTTTTTTGATGCAAGGTAATTCATAATTTGTGCCATCAGTCGTGCTGCAAAATCTTTGAAGGATGCTGTTGGACCTCTATCGAGATAAAGAATGTAGATGCTACTATCAAGTTTTTCCACTGGAACCGGAAAATTGTATGCCCGTTTACAAAGTTCTAAAAGATCAGATTCAGGGATTTCATCATGAACAAATGGCTTTACAATTTCAAAAGCAACCTCATAATAGGGTTTTCCAGCAAATTCTTTTATTTTTTCAAAAGAAAACTTGGGTAATCTTAAAGGCATGTAAAGTCCATAATCAGGAGCTTGTCCTTTAAATAGCGCTTGTGAGAATGATACTGGTTGAGATTGCCTGTTGGTGCTTCTAAAAAGAATTTTTTCCATTTTATTTATGTTATCTTGACGTTTTTGAAAGTCGGAAGATATTTCTTGTTTTTATTAAAAAGCTCCTGAACCATCTTTCTTATTTCAGCAAGTGACAACACGGCAGCACTAAGGGGATCATAAGCCACTGCATGGAAAACCATTTCTGGATCACCTTTCAAACAACCTTCAACAGCCATCAGTTCACTTGCGATATTAATGCTGTTAAGAGCTGCACACTGTGCTGGTAATGGGCCAACATGTATTGGGTTAAATCCGCGTCTATTTGCAAGCACAGGAACTTCAACGCATGCCTCACCTGGCAGGTTATCTACCAACCCGGTGTTAGGAACGTTTCCATTAAACAAATATGGTTCACCACCAAGATAGGCGTTGATAATATAGGCAGCATATTCATGTCCCCTTTCGAGGGAAATGGGTTCTTTACTTGCCAGCCATTTTTTAACTTGGTCTTTCCAAGTTTTTTCTGTTTTGAGATAGTGTTTTAGTATGAAGGCGTATTCACCTGGATTCCAGTTCGTTCCGCAAGTACAATACTTTTTAATCAAATCTTCTCTTTTTCTGAACCACCAATTATATTCTGAATTGTGCCCACTTGATTCAGTCACATAATACCCCAGTTGCAGGAACATTTCGTTTCTCACGATTTCTTTGTTGTAAATTTTTTTGTCTTTTCTAACCAACTCCTTCAATTTTGGATAGAGGTCTTTGTTATCCTTTTTAAGTTCTAAAAACCACGCCTGATGATTAATGCCTGCACAGACATAGTCAATTTCTTGATATTTTAATCCAAGCCATTCGGCAAGCATTGCTGCTGTTCCTTGAACGCTATGACATAAACCTGTTACCTTTACAGATGTTTGAGATTGCATTGCTTTACAGTTCATAGACATGGGATTTGTATAGTTTAACAATATCGCGTCAGGACATAACCTTTCAATATCTCTACAGATATCAAGCATTACAGGTATAGTGCGGAGAGCGCGAAATATACCTGCGACTCCTCTTGTATCGCCGACGTTAAAGTTTACTCCATATTTTTTTGGTATCTCTATGTCATGCCTCCAAACATTTGTGTCACCAACTAGAATAGTACAAAGCACAGCGTCCGCATCCTTTAACGCCTGTTTTCTGTCAAGTGTCGCTTCAACTTTTGCAGGATACTTTCCCAGTTCAATGATCCTATCAACTGCCTCTTTTGAAAAGGAAAGTCGTTCTTCATCGATATCCATTAAAGATATATGAGCGTCTCTCATGGTTTCAAATGTCAAAATGTCTCTTACTAATCCTCTTGTGAAACCTAAACTTCCTGCACCTATAAAACAAATCTTTGGCCTTGGCATCTTTTCTCCTTTTTAATAAAAAAAATGTTATTCTTGTAACAGTTTGCCTGCTTTTTCAATTAGGTTTTTCCAGTATTCACCAAGTCCAAGAACATCCGCTCCGATATTAATAAAATTATAACCTATTTCCTTAATTTCTTTAAGTTGACTGATGCCACACGGCGTTGAACAGTACTTTCCATATTTTTTGCAGATTTCGGCTACCTTTTTTCTTGTTTCTGTTAGAACTGGATTTTGAAAATCTCCTGGTGTTCCTATACCCTGGGAAAAATCACCGGGTCCAAAAAATACAATATCAATTCCTTCAAGCTGTACTATTTTCTCAAGATCCTTGAGTACCTCTGGGTCTTCAATCTGTACCATCAGGAATCTTTCATAATTTGCCTGTTTAATGTATTCTTTTAGATCTAGTTGACAGTATTTTCCATCTGCATTGCCGCCATCAAGGGGTCTTCTTCCTATTGGATGAAATTTTGTATAATAAACAACCTGTTTGGCTTCATCAAAACTCATCAGATGCGGATAAATAATTCCTGTGGCATCAGCCTCGAGCGGCTTGATGAGATCTGAATATGAACCTTTCGAAACCCTTACCATTGAATCCATATCGTACATTTTTGCAGTCCTTATCATGTCACATATTGTACTCCAGTCACAGCCAATATGTTCCATATCAAGCCAGACACAATCAAAACCTGCAATTGCGGCAAGTTCAACCGAAACAGGGTCACATATATTAATTTTTGTGCTAAGAGCAATTTTTTTATTTCTTAATTTTCTAAGAACGCGACTTTTCCTTATTTCTAATCCCATAATTACTCCTTTTTCCAAGGTTATGGAATTCAATCGGATTATCCCAGAGAATAGATTTTGCAATTGATTTTGCTGTCTCAAGATTGAATTCCTTTTTAGTCACTTTTTCAGCCAGGACGTCGTAAAGCACGTTTTTGAGCAAAAGGACTGTTCCTGCGAAGCACTCAGCTGTTCCGCAGTCCGTTCCGACTAAAATCTTATTGACCGGAACCATATCCAATGCCTCGGAAAGTATCCTACGTCCCAATGTTTGGCTTAATAATGGAGTCCAGGAAATATCAAAATAACAATTTCTGAAGGTTCTTGCCATAATCATCGCTTTTCCTTCATTAGGCCAACCACTATGAGAAATAGCTATTTTCAGTTCCTTAAGCGAATTATCTTGGAGCAGACATATAAGATTTTCGGGATCTCCATTTTCGGTTGGAATGCTGTACCCAGTGTGAACAATTAAAGGAAGCCCTTTATCATTGGCCATAATCAAGAGTTGTTTCAATAAAAAGTCCTGGAGTACCAGCAAAGCACTTTTAGAAAGAACATCAAACCCTATAGAGAATAGATGTTGGGCTCTTTTCTCATCAACATTTTCAATCCTTAGGGTTCTGAAATATGAAATCAACAGTTTCACCGACTTTCCTCCGCTCTTTTTAAAAACATCAAGAACATCGTTACAGAATGAGAGATAATCTTGCAGATTTCTTGGATATTTTCTAATGATATCAAACGACATTTCTCTTGCCCTATGCTGGATCTCAAAACCAGTGAAGGCATACCCATCTAAAACAAGAGACAAAACCAGTAATTCCATCTGGGATTTCTTTTCTTTTTCCGGCAACGAATCAAGATGTGTTGTAACATACGGTAAGGTGGCAATGTGGACCTGTTTAAGAACTTTTAACTTTTTACATGCAATCCTTTGCCATTTTCTCTCGCCGTATTTTCTGTATGCCATTTGTATGCTTTTGTCGATTTCTTTCCAGTTCTGAAAACAGATGTCATCCTCTTTAAAAGGGTGTAGCAACCTTATACCCTCTCGAATTGCGTAGTATGTTGTCAAGCCTCGACACACTCTAAGAAGGGGTTCTATGTCATTGAAGGAGCACTTTCCATCAATTGCCTGTTTCCTTGACGGAACTAACTGTCTATCAAGGCATGAACCTGAAAGATATGCAAGATAATCATTCATTAGAATACTATACAGTGTTCTTGGCCTTTTATCATCTACAGGTGTTCCTAGCTCAAAACCTGCCATGTGGCTGTGCATATCAAAAAAATTGGTATTGTCAATAAACCTTTTGAGCTCTTTTAATTCGTCTTCTTTTTTCATTTCGTGGCCTTGATACAAGTTAATTTGAACTTGCCTATCATAATATTCTACAATGGTTCCTTGTGTCAATAATTCTTGATTTTTAAAAATTAATTAAATATACTAAACTATGTAAGCCTAAAAAGATTTGCGTGTGCATTTGATTTTATCGAGAATATCGATTGTGAAAGTTTGAAAGTTGGGAATTATGAGATGGATATTAATAAAATTTTCGAGGTTGTCCAGAAGTATTGTACTCAACCAGAAAATATTTTGATTGGGAAGTACACAAAAGAAAGGACTATATTCTGCTTAAAGGGGAGGGTTCATATTTCCACATTTCAAAAGATTTTTACGATTTTTTCCGCACGATTGCCACAAGGTGCGGATCGGATTCAAGAAACACAAAGGGCACTTGTTAAGGAACTTGTTATCAAAATTTTAATTTGATAGGAGGAATTATGAAAGTTGCATTGACCCTTTACACCTTGAGGGACTTTGTGCAAACGCCTTCTGAAATGGAAAAAACTTTTAAAAAGGTTAAGAAGATTGGATATAACACTGTCCAGCTTTCGGCTCTCGGTCCAGTTGATACCAGGGAACTGAAGAAAATGCTTGATGACGCTGGTTTAAAAGTTTGTGCTACCCATGTTTCTTTTGATAGACTACAGAATGATTTTAACAATTTAATTGAAGAACATCGCATTCTGGGTTGTCCTCATATCGCAATAGGTTCATTACCTTCGAATATGCGAAACTATGAAGGTTACAGTCAGTTCGCAAAACTGGCTACTGAGATTGGGAGAAAAATTTTACAGCATGGCATGGACTTCAGTTACCATAATCACGCTTTTGAACTTGTTAGATTCAAAAATGGAAAGACTGGGCTTGAGATTATATATGAAGAAAGTGACAAAAATGCAGTTCTTGCCGAAATCGATACTTACTGGATACAATATGGCGGCGGTGATCCAGCATACTGGATAAAAAAGATGAAGGATAGAATCAAGGTTGTTCATTTTAAGGACATGGGCGTTATAGATAACCTTCCGACAATGGTTGAGATTGGTGAAGGAAATCTTAATTGGCCAGAAATCATTGAATCATGCCGTTATTCGGGAGCAGAGTGGCTTGTCGTTGAACAAGATACCTGCCAGCGCGATCCTTTTGAAAGCGTCAAAATAAGCCTTCAGAATCTTATGGCAATGGGACTAAACCCCTAAGCATAAATGAGTATTAGAGACAGGATACTTTGTGTTTACAATGGTAAAAAACCTGATTGCGTCCCCTTTGTTCTTGATCTTTCACACTGGTTTTATCATCATTACAGAAGAGCCTGGGATCTAACTATGCCATATCATAAACCGGATATCGACCTCATCGATATACACAAAAAGTTTAAAGCTGGTTTTTATGTTCCAATACTCAATATTGGATGGCGTGCAGTCTATCCAGCGGATGTGAGATATTCGGTTTGGAAAGAGAATTTCAATGGGATTTCTTCAATAGTCTGGGAATATGAAACTCCGTTCGGAAAGATAAGACGACGCAGAATCTGGGAAGAAAAATCTTATTCCTGGCCAATTGTTGACTGGGCAGTTAAAGACAAGCAGGGCATAGAAATTTTACAATACGCACTTAGCAAGAGAGAATTTTTTCCTGAGTTTGATAGTTATAATGAATGGAACAACGCTGTTGGTGACATCGGGATTGTCTATATGCCTTTTGGTTATAGTGCGATGGGGATGCTATTGAATCTCTGGATGGGTGTTGAAGGTACAATCTATGCAATTTGCGATATGGAATCTGCGGTGGTTGAGTTTGTTGAGGCTGTGAATGAAAATAATTTAAAACTTGTGGATTTACTCTGCGAATCCCCGGCTGAGGTGATTTTAATGGGAGATAATTTTTCTGCTGATATACAGTCGCCTCGTTTCTTTGAAAGATGGTCAAAAAGTTTTTATTGTGAAGCGATAAAAAGATTCCACAAGGCAGGAAAGAAGGTGGCGGTTCACATTGATGGAAGGCTTAGGGGTTGCCTGAGAATGATCACTGAAACAAAGGCTGACTGTGGTGATGCAATAACACCTTTACCAGCAGGCGATCTCAGTCCGATGGATTGCAGAATTGAAGCAGGAGATGATTTTATACTTTCTGGTGGGATTTCACCCACTCTCTGGTTGGGCGAAGTAAACCAGAAAAAGTTTGAAAGAGCAGTCGTTGAATGGCTTAGTACTAAAGACAAGAGCTTTAGACTTATGGCTGCCGCTGGGGATCAGGTTCCACCGGGAGCAGAAATAAGCAGGATCATTTTGATGAGAGAAATGGTTAATCACTATGGAAGATTTTAGGAGGGTTACACTATGTTGACAAAAGAAAATTTCAAAGGCATCTGGGCAGGTGTTCCTATTGCATGGAACGAGGACGAAACATTTGATGAAAAAACCTACCGCAAAGATATCGAGAATTGCTGTATGGCAGGGATCTCCGGAATTTACACGGGTGGTACAACCGGTGAATTTTACGCACAAGAGTTTGAGGAGTTCTGTAGGATTACTGAAGTGACCGTTAAAGAGTGTAAGAACGCAAAAGTTCCTGTTATGATTGGTTGCACATCTACTTATACGAAAGGGGTCATAAGAAAAGCAATTTATGCGGTAGAGACAGGAGCCGACGCCATTCAGATAGCTCTCCCTTTTTGGTTAACTGTTCCTGATGAATGCGTTGTATCATTCTTCTACGATGTTGCAAAGGAAATCGGAAAGACACCGATCTCTATATATTGTGCAGGGGATCGAATGAAAAAAAATCTTTCCGTGGACATGCTGCTACAGATAAATAAAGAGGTTCCAACAGTATTTCACGTTAAAGGTTTGAACGTGCCCGAGGATGAAAGACGAGATGCCTGCTTTAAGCTCAGCAGAAGTTACAACATATTTGTGGGTGAACACCTTTTGTGTGAACTTGGCATGTATGGCGCTGTCGGTTCATGCAGTTCTTTTGTTTATCTTAATCCGCCCATTCTTTTACATATGGAAAAATTGCTTTTCGAAAGAAAGTGGGATGAGCTTGGTACATGGTGCAGTAAGATAAGAGCTATAATATTTGAAGGGCTCATGCCATTTGCAAAAAAAGGTTGTGAAGATAGTGCGATTGATAGATTATTGGGCAGAGCAGCGGGTTTTTTAAAAACTTCACTTCGTTGCCGTAGCCCTTATCCATTCTGTACTGAAAAAGATCTTGAGACATTCAGAAGGTGGCTAGAGAAAAATTTCCCTGAATTCCTGAACCTTAGATGGAAAGTATAAAGATTGGTAACATTGAGGCAATTGATGTACATGGACATTTTGGCAGATACCAGACTGGAAGTTGGATTTACAGAGAACTTATGAGTGGCGACCTTTCCCTGGTTGAAAAACGGGCAAAACAGGCAAACACAAGACTCACCATAGTTTCGCCATTGGAAGCCTTTTTCCCGGAGCCGGGTAATCCTTTGAATGCTAATAAAAAAGCTATTAAACTTGTGAGAAACAAAGAAGCATTTCTATTATGGGTAGTAGTTGATCCAAAAAGACCTGAAACTTTTGAACAGGCCAAAGTTCTTATAAGCGAGAGGAAGTGTGTTGGAATTAAAATTCATCCCCTGCTGCATGATTATCCCATTAGTAAATATGGGGGGAAGATTTTTGAATTTGCTGCAAGACATAACATTGCTGTTCAATCTCACAGTGGCCAGAAAAATTGTATGCCTGATGACTTTATCGTTTTCGCCAACTCTTTTCTAGATGTCAAAATCATTATTTCACATCTTGGATGCTCAGATAACCAAAATCTATTCCTTCAGATTAATGCAATTCTGAGAAGCAAATATCACAATCTTTTTACCGACACCTCAAGTTTTCGATCAATTTTCCCAGGGCTTATAGAACTGGCAGTTGAAAACGTAGGTGCTGATCGAATTCTTTATGGAACTGATACACCACTCTATTTTGCACCGTGTCAAAGGGCGAGGATCGATAATGCAGACATTCCTGATTCCGCAAAGCTTCTTATACTGAGAGAAAATGCTCTTAGGATTTTCAAAATCCGTCTGGTCTAAGATGGAGAGATAATTTTGGGTTATTATATATGATCTTTAAAATAAAGAATGCAGACAGAAGAATGTGGAGAGAAATACAAAGGGAAATTCCTAAAGATATCTTTGATTTTCATACACATTCTTTCAACGTAGAAAGTTTTGTTTATGGTATACCGGAAGCCTTGAAAATTTATTTGCCCTGTGATGTAAAGACTACAATGCACAATCTTAGAAAAGCTTTTCCCGGAAGAAAACTCTGCGCATTGATAACGGGATGGCCAACGAAGAATTCAGATATTCACAGACAGAATGAATGTGTTGCTTTTCAATCCGAGAAGAAAAATCTTTTTTTTCTTGCATTGGTCAGTCCTGAAACTAAAATTTCCTACATTGAGAAATTCCTCAGAAAAAAACACTGTCTGGGTCTCAAGCCTTACAAATGCTTCGCGCCGGCTCCTGAAGAAGCACGGATTACGGATTTCATAACACTCGAACAACTGAAAGTCGCAAATCAATATGGAGCAGTCGTGACATTGCATCTTTCCAAGAAGGCAGGAATTGTTGATCCTGTGAATTTGAAGGATATTTTGACACTTGCTGAAAAATTTCCTTTGATTACATGGAATCTGGCTCATTGTGGAAGGAGTTTTGTCCCATATTACATCGAGAAATATGCCAGCAGATTGGAACAATTAAAGAAACCTGGAATTTTTTTTGATACAGGAGCAATTACAGACGTTGATGTTTTCACATATTTCTTTTCTATATTCGGATCTGACAAAGTTTTATTTGGAAGCGATTCTCCAGTTTCTTTCTTACATGGAAAATGCGTTGGATTCGGATATGATTGGGCGTTTATTGCTGAAGAGACTCATAAGATAACCGCAAGTTTTCCAGTCTCTCCAGTTTTACTTCTTTATGAACAGGTGGCTGCAATGAGCAAAGCCTTCAAAAAAGTTAGATTTAATGCGCAGGATCGGGAGTTAATTTTCTCGAAAAATGCCAGACGGATTGTCAAGTATGTGACAAGTAGAAAGCCATAGAGGAGATTCGTTTTCCCAAAAAATTTATTTGAGATTTTCCTTTTACCAGGCATTATTCTTTTCCGGATATATTTTTCAATTTCTCAAGATATTCATTGGTTTTATTGATTCAACAAGTATGCTGTGTCTCTTATAACCAGCAATTGTGCCTTCGTTTTATTTTGTGTATGTTTTATTTCAAAACCCTTCAATCTGGCACAGGGCTTCTAAGGATACCTATATTTAATCAAATCTCCAGCTCTTTTTCATTTGTGAGAAAACAATATGCATTCAGAGAAATTATTTTTGAGCAATCGGAGATTTGAAAATTGATCGGCATTTTGGTAGAATAACTTTTAATCAAACCGTTTTCAAAAAAGGTTGGCGAGGTATTGAATTATCAAGGAAAGGAAGGAATGGAAAATCCGTGGGAAATAGCTCAGAAACAGTTTGATAATGCTGCAGAAAAACTTGGGCTTCAGGAATGGTTGAGGCTGAAATTAAGAGAACCACGCAGAGTTTTAATTGTATCTGTGCCTGTTAGGATGGATGATGGATCCTTGCAAGTTTTTACAGGATACCGCAGCCAGCATAACACGGCTAGAGGTCCAGCAAAAGGTGGGATAAGGTATCATCCAGATGTTACACTTGATGAGGTAGTGGCTTTGTCTATGTGGATGACATGGAAGTGTGCAGTAGTAAATGTTCCTTTTGGTGGTGGAAAAGGCGGAATCAGATGTAACCCGAAAACAATGTCTGTTGGAGAAATTGAAAGAATGACCAGGAGATACACTGCAGAAATCTTTGATATTATCGGACCAGAAAAAGACATCCCAGCTCCTGATGTTAATACGGATGCACAGGTGATGGCATGGATTATGGATACCTACTCGGTTTTTTCTGGAAGAAACGTTCCAGGAGTTGTAACTGGAAAACCCCTTGATATTGGAGGCTCTGCAGGAAGAGATGAAGCTACGGGAAGGGGTGTTTATTACACAATTTTAAATTATTTCAAGTACAAAAAGGAATCTATTGAAGGGAAAACAATAACCATTCAAGGATTTGGCAATGTCGGACAGCATGCAGCAACGCTTCTTGAAAAAGACGGTTTCAAGATTATAGGGGTTAGTGATTCTACCGGAGCAATTTATAATCCAGCAGGTTTGAATATAAATGAACTAAAGGAAATTAAAACAAAAACAAAAAAGGTAACCGATTATAAAGATGCAGAAAAATTACCCAGGGACGAAATCCTTTTTGAAAAAGCGGATATCTTAATACCTTCGGCTCTTGAAGCAGCTATTACAAAAGATAATGCCGATAAAATCAAGGCGCGTGTTATATGTGAGGCTGCCAATGGACCGATCACGATCGATGCTGATAGTATTTTGCGTGAGAAAGGAATAACCGTGATTCCGGACATTCTTGCAAGCGCAGGCGGGGTAACGGTTTCCTATTTTGAATGGCTACAGAATATACAATCTTTCTACTGGACGCACCAGCAGGTAATTGAGAAACTTGAAGCAATTATGAATACTGCTTTTGATAGTGTCGTTCATCTGGCTGAGGAAAAGAAGGTTACACTTAGGGAAGCTGCATTGATGCTTGCCATCCTTAGGGTCGCTGAATCATCAAGATGCAGGGGATTATACCCTTGAAATGATGATAAAACTGGCTTTCATCGGGACAAACGAAGGAAACGGACACATCTTTTCTTGGAGTGCAATTATAAACGGAAGATACGATCCAGAACTTATGAAACGATGCGGTTACCCGGTGATTTACGATTATCTTTCAAGTCAACCACAAGCGAATCTTGGGATTCCCGATGCCCGTGTTACCCATGTTTGGACTCATGATAAGAAATTTTCTGAATTTGTTGCGAAAACGTGTTTTATTGAAAATATTATGAACAGTCCAGAAGAGGCAGTCGGTAAGGTAGATGCAGTTATCATAACAACCGATATTGCCTCTCAGCATATCATACTTGCCAAACCATTTATTGAAAAAAATATCCCTGTTTTTATAGATAAACCGCTTACTGACAATGAAAAGGATCTTAAAGAATTCTACAGGTGGCATATGGAAGGAAGGCCTTTTATGTCCTGTTCAAGTGTTAGGTACGCAAAGGAAATTGATCCCTGTGAAATTATGAATGCAGGAAGACTACTGTTTATTAGTGGAATCATGTCAAAAACATGGGAAAGATATGGAGTTCATGCTGTAGAGGGACTATATACGATAGCCGGTGGGAATATAAAATCCGTGCAAAACCTTGGGGAATATGACATTAATTTGGTGCTTGTTGAATTTTGGTCTGGGTTAAGAGCTTTGCTTCAGGTAATCTATAATTCCAATATTTTTGTTAGGTATGATATTTTTGGAGAGAAAAAAACACTCACCATTGAAACCAGGGATTACTTTCACATGTTTAAAAGGCAGCTTGAAAAATTTTTGGATTTTGTAAGAACAGGAAAATTACCTTTTCAATTTTCACAGACCATTGAAATCATAAAAGTTGTGATTGCTGGTATTAAATCCCGCAATGAAAAACGCAAGGTTTTCTTGGAAGAAATATGTCTGGAGGAATAGAATGGGGATACTTGATGACTTTAAGCTTACAGATAGGGTAGCTGTGGTTACGGGAGGTGCAGGTAGATATGGAAAATTTATAGTTGAAGGTCTTGCAGAAGCAGGTGCTATTGTTTATGTCGTGTCAAGAAATATTGAGAACTGCGAAAATTTTGCCTCAAAAATGAGGGAAAAGGGCTTTCAGGTTTTTTCAGGTTATCTGGATATGGGAAAAACAGAAAGTATTTTAGCTATGAAAGAAAAGGTGATAAAACAGCAGGGGAAAATAGATATTCTTGTTAACAATGCTGTCTTGAGACCTATGAAGCACTATAATGATCCGATCGAAGCATTTGACCAATCTATGAAGATAAACGCTACAGGGATTATGGACACTACCAGGATATTTGCTGAGGATATGATGAAAAGAAAAAGAGGAGTTATTATCAACATCTCTTCTATAATGGGAGTTGTTGGACCGGATTTTACCCTTTACGAAGGAACATATATGGATGCACCGCCAGATTACTTTTTCCATAGAGCAGGAATCATATCCCTAACAAGATATCTTGCAGCAAAATATGCACCTTACAATATCAGGGTAAACTGTATTTCACCTGGGGGACTATTTGAGAATCAGCCAAAGGAATTTGTTGAGAGGTACAATAAACGAACATTTTTAGGCAGGATGGCAAAAGGACATGATATAAAGGGTGTGGTAGTATTCTTGGCATCAGATGCATCGTCCTACATCACGGGTGAAAATATCCTTGTTGATGGAGGTTATACAAAAAAATGAAAAAAATTTTGATAGTCGGTTGTGGTGGAATAGGGAAAAGGCATATAGACGGCTTTCTCAGAACTGGTAAATGTAGAGTATCTGTTTGTGATATAGATAACGAAAAACTGCAGCAGCTTGAAAACAAATATCCACTGGATTCATTATTCACTGACTTTTTTTCTGTAGATATTAGTAAGTTCGATGCTGTTTTGATTGCAACGCCTGCAAATCAGCATATAAAAATGGCGAAAAGATGTTGTCAAATGCAAGTACCGTTTCTACTTGAAAAGCCGCTTGCAGTAACACTTGAAGGAGTGGATGAGCTCATAGACATGTCAAAAAAGAGTAATATTGTGTGTGCTGTGGGTTACACAAGACGCAGTATACCTTCCTTCAAAAAGTTTAAACAGCTTGCTGATTCAGGGATGGCAGGTGAGATTAAAATGGCAAATTTCTATTGTGGCCAGGATTATAGAAAATACAGACCTGATTATTCAAACATTTATTTTTCAAGGAGGTCAACAGGTGGTGGTGTTCTTAGGGATTTTGTAACCCATTTTATTGATCTTGCTCAGTGGATACTCGGAAAACCAAAAAGAGGTTTTGCATTGACTGCGAATCTTGTTTTTGGAAATGCTGTGGAAACGGATGATTCTGCTATAGTTATTGGTGAATTTGCAGGAAAGTTGGCAAATTTTTATTGTAATGGTTTTCAAAAACCAAACGAGTTAGTTATAGACCTTGCAGGAACAAAAGGGAATCTCAAATATACTCTTGCGACAAGATTTTTATCGAAAATTTTGTTTTCGAACGACGATTCAGGAAACTGGCAGGAGATTGTCTGTTTCCATGATGAGATATTTGATTACTATCTTTACCAGGCTCAAGAGTTTTTGAAGATGCTGGATGGAGAGATTTGTGAATTGACAACACTTGAGGAAGCTGCAGAAAATTTAAAGTTCATTATTGATGTAATCGAAAGAAGTAAAGATTAATGTTCGGTGCGTTTTTCCTCGGTTTGTGGCTTGCCTTTGGCTTAATAATTCTCGGCATTGAATTTTACTATTTTATCGTTTCAAGATACTTAGAAAAGGACCTTTCTGGATTAGAGGCTTTGATCTTAATTTTTTGTTTTGCTATTTCTATTTTCATGTTTATTAAATCAATTTTCCATGAGGAAATGATAATCCTGCGATTGTTTTCACTCTTGCCTTTGCCATTGGCAAGGGGAGTTATTTACACTATCGGTTTCACCAAGGAGAAAGTTCAGCAGAAAATTGAGGAAGAAAAGTCTTTAAGAGATTGGTTGTACACAATAGAAAAACAACCTGATAATGTAAATGCCTATGTTTCTATTGGTGATATATATTTTGAGAAAAAGGATTATGAAAAAGCTCTTGAATTCTATAATAAAGCTTACAAGATTATGGAGATGCCTTATATTTTAAAAAGAATCAGGACTAGCGAAAAAGAATTAAAAATACAAAAAGGAGTTATCTGGGTTTGTCCTGAATGTAGTTTTGATAATTTGAATGAGGTAAAGCAATGTAAGATATGCGGATACTCAAAAGTTGACAGAAACATTTTAAGGGATATCAAACACCTCAAAAAAGAAATTTTTAAAGGAATTGCAATAATAATTTTTGGACCCCTTGTTTTAATATTTCTTGCTGCCCTATACATAATCCTTCCAATATACATTGCATTGGGGATTACGCTTTTGATGATTTATTTTACAATCAAGTATTTTGTGACTTACTAATCAAATACCAAAGTAAGCCACTGGTCAAATTTGTGGAAATTTCTATCAGTTAAATAGGCACAAGAAGAAAGCTCCCGATAATTTTTTAATACATAACTGTAATCATATCTTGCAAGATGGAACAGCCATTTTTCGCCTTTCTTTGGAGGATTTTTTAAAGTAGGTAAACTTAAAAAAGGAATTGCTATTTCAATTGTCCAGTGGTTATCGAAATCCGATGGGTCATTAATTGTACCAGAAACGAAGCTTTCAACAAGTATTCCTTCACAATTCCATTTTGAAGACTCAATGATACTTTTGTTAGTTCTTTCTGGATAAACGAAAAATGCATCAAAAATGGTTTTGATAGGAGAAAATTCGAACTCAAAATATGGACCTCCACTACAAGAAGTCATAATGAAAACTTCGACTACATCTTCTTCCCAGATGGGACTGTCTCTTCTGACATATGTTGCCCTTATATCTTTGTCAAAGCATGTAAAACCAACATATAGATATTTTTGATTGTACAACAACTTTGCAACAGTTTTTGAAACCGGTTGTTGAAGAGTGACTGGGACAAAAAATTCCAGGGCTTTTGCGAGATACCAGTCTTGTTCAT
The DNA here is from genome assembly GCA_023818375.1 of Candidatus Omnitrophota bacterium. GTDB lineage: Bacteria > Ratteibacteria > UBA8468 > B48-G9 > DTJG01 > DTJG01. The sequence goes on from JAMWCC010000126.1 coordinate 28,159, forward strand.
CCAGTAGACCATCTATTTTTAATTCTTTATCTATTCTTGGGCATCTGTATGCAATTTTGCACATTTTAGTAGTAAAAAATGAGCGGGATACGGGAATCGAACCCGCACTTCAAGCTTGGGAAGCTTGCACTCTACCATTGAGTTAATCCCGCTTATATAAGATTATACATTTGAGGAAAACAAAATCAAGATTTCTGGATTTGGCTGGTAACCGTAGTAATTTTTTCGATATTTCTTTTGGAAGGAAAGAACCTAAATCCTGAAAAAAATGAGATAGCACAAAAAATAATGACCCATGAAATATTTCCAGAGATAATAAACCCAATAAATCCTGAAAGTCCGATATAATTAAGTACACCAAGGCCAATAATATTGAACATATAAGGAGAAAAAAATTGATTTTTCCTTCTAATTTTTTTTTGGATTAAATGCATTATGCCATCTATAAAGAAAAAAACTGCAAGACCAGAAAGATAAAGAAAATATTGAATTGATCTAGCGGTGTTGTTTATTTCGTAAAATTCTGGAGATGGTTGATAACAATGAATTTTTTTTAAGTAAACTGCGATAAGAGCCAGAAAAAGCGGACTGAAAAAAAATAAAAAATTGAATAGTTTCAAAATTTTTTCATTATATTTTTTTTCCATGGCACATATTATAACATCTTGACTGTAAAGTTAAAAAAAAATATACTTTTTATAGCGCCTGTAGCTCAATAGGATAGAGCATCTGCCTTCTAAGCAGAGGGCTGCCCGTTCGATTCGGGCCAGGCGCGCATTCAAACCTTTAATCAAAAATGTTAATTCCACATAGAAAACTTAAGGATGGTACCTCGATCTCCATTATTGGTGCTGGTGGATTGATGTTCTCGGGTCTCCTCCAGGTAAAAGTGGATGAGGTTGTTGATACAGCAATTTCAAACGGGATCAATTTCTTTGATGTTGCGCCGACTTATGGTGATGCCGAGATTAAACTTGGAAATGCGCTTGAAGGAAAGAGGAAAAATATACTTTTATCCTGCAAAACAACCAGAAGAGATAGAAATAATGCACTTTCTGAACTGCGTCAATCAATGAAAAATTTAAAAACAGATTATTTTGATTTTTATGTTATGCACGGAATAAGGGATGTAGAGAAAGATGTTCAGTCCGCTTGTTCAAAGAATGGAATGCTTGAATTGGCTATTGAAGTTAAAAAACAGGGTATTGTTCGGAGAATCGGATTTAGTGCTCATACTGAAGAAGCAGCAATTGCAGCTTTGAACAAATTTGATTTTGATTTCATCATGTTCCCGATTAATATCTTTTGTTTTTTAAAGGTGGGTTTCGGAGAAAAAGTATTGGAAGCGGCAAGAAAGAGAAATGTAGACGTTATCGGCATAAAATGTTTTGCACTTCAAAAATGGAAAGAAAACTCCGAAAAATCAAAATATCCCAATTGCTGGTATCAGCCAATCGAAGATATCGAAATTGCGAAAATCGCTTTTTCATGGGCAGTAAATAAAGGGATCGTATCCATTATTCCGCCTGCAGATGTTGAAGTATTTTGTAATGCTATCAAGATCGCAAGAATGAAACTTGAACTTAAACAAGCACACCTGGCAAGAATTAAAAAAATTGTGGACAATATTGAACCCATCTTCCCATAAAGTGCTTTTAAAAGTATTTTTTTGTTGCGTATGGTGTTTGAATTCTTCCTTAGATTTGTTATAATAGTTTTATCAATGGGCCGTTAGCTCAACAGGCAGAGCAGGGCACTCTTAATGCCAAGGCTGGAGGTTCGATTCCTCCACGGCCTATAACATTAAATTGGAAAAGCTAATTGCTAAGAAAATCATGCAAAGACAATATACCTTCATATTTTTTAAAATTTATCGACTTTCCGTATCTATCTTTATTAGACCAATTTTTACTTTTGCCTTATGGGGTAGTTAATGGCAAATGTCGTCTATCTACCTGCAAAAGGGAAAGCTGTTTTTGTTGGTGATACACACGGCGATATTCAAGCATCAAGATCTATTATCAAGAGGTTCGCAACAAGGGATTATTTTGTGGTTTTTCTCGGTGATTATGTTGATAGGGGAGAGAAAAGCCGCGAAAATATAGATTTTCTAATTTCAGAGCAGAAGAAAAATTCGAGAATAGTGCTTCTTGCTGGTAATCACGAAATGAATTTAATAGAACCTGTGTCACCTTCAGACTTCTGGGACGGCTTGAGCGAGATTGAAGCTTATGACTATTCAAAAATTTTCAATACGTTTCCCCTGGCAGTTTCTGGAAATGGTTTTGTGGCAGTTCACGCAGGACTTCCTGATTTGGCAAATCTTGAAGAGTGGGATAAAATAAAATCGGGTGACAAAAACTGGATGTATTTACTTTGGGCGGATTTCAGGGATAAAGATGGTGAGTATCTTGGAGAAATATGCGGAAGGATAAAATTGGGGCGAGATTATTTTTATAGGATTATGAATGCCATTGGCAAAAATGTACTTATTCGTTCTCATGACCCCTACGCCCCTGAAAAGATGTTCAATAAAAGATGCCTCACCATTTTTACCTCATCCAGTTATGGCAGGGAACGCAAGATTGCCGTACTGGATCTGTCCAAGGAACTGGAATCCACTGATGATGTTGAGTTGATTTCATTTTAATCATGGCGAGAAATTTTTCAGAGTATTATCTGGCAGAAAAAGTAGGGGTTGGTGCCTTTGCCACGGTTTATAAGGCTTATTCACAGCTTCAAAAACCAACGTATGGCAAGGTTGTGGCTATTAAAATTCTGAATGAGAAGATTTATGGAGCCAGTGAAAGCAAGGTAATAAAGCAATTTGAAAGGGAAGCAAGCATCGCAATGCAATTGAACCACGAAAATGTTGTAAAGGTTTATAACTGGGGAAAATTCAATGGAAGGTACGCCATGATCATGGAGTTTGTGGATGGCAAGAACCTTAATGAATTCATACATGAGCCGGAAAAATATAGTTTTACTACCCTTGTTGCAATAGGATATAAGATTGCTTCTGGTTTGATTCATATACATTCACATGGAATTGTGCATAAGGACATAAAACCGGAGAACGTCCTTGTTTCAAATGATTTAAAGATTGTTAAGATAACTGATTTTGGTATAGCCAAAGTACCAAGAAGATGGTGGCAGAGAGACCTATTTGATAGAGCAGGGAGTGAAAGGAGATTCAGCCATATTTCTTATGCTGCTCCAGAACAGAAGGAAGGAAGATCTGACGCGCGTTCTGATATTTACAGCCTTGGTGTTTTAATTGATGAACTTCTAACTGTAAAGTTGTCATTGCCTGAAATTCCTGGTAAGAATGAGCAAGATTATTTCAGAAGAATTTCAGAGGTGATATTCAAATACAGAAAAACGCAAATGCTTCTGTCAGAGCATTTACCCATTCCCGATCAATTTAAGGATATTCTTAGAAAGGCAACACATGACAATCCGGAAATGAGGTTCCAAACATCTTCAGAATTTGCCTACGCACTTTCAAGGTTCATCGATTACGTCTGAAAAGCAGGATTCACAAGTTTTCAATCAAAACTGAAGCAAAACATGCAATTGCCTTTTTTTTACCGATTTCACCAAGACCTTCCATTGTTTTTGCTTTTATCCCAATACATGACGGATCAATCTTTAGTACCTCTGCGATATTTTTTTTCATCATTTCGTACCAGGGTTTGATATAGGGTGATTCTGTTAAGATTACGATGTCTAAATTCACTATTTTACCGCCCATCTTTCTAAGAGAATTAAAATAACTTTCAAGAATCAGCCTGCTGCTTATTCCTTTTATCGATTTGTCAGTATTTGGGAATCTTGTTCCTATATCTTCTATGCCAAGGGCGCCTGCAAGTGCATCACTAATTGAATGAAAGACCACATCTCCATCACTGTGTCCTTTCAATCCTGAATGGTATGGTATCTGAATTCCTCCAAGGATTAATCTTTTTCCCTTTACCAATTTATGAATATCAAATCCTAGCCCTATTCTCATAGTGAAGATAATACCAAAGAACGAAAATTGATTCAAGTTTGAATTTTATTAAAAGCTGAGTGTGTTATACAATAATAATGATGGAAAAAGCAGAAATTTATCAAAAAATAAAACTTAAATGGAAAGATTACAAGAATTTTAATGATGATCTGTTTTTAACACTTACAAAGATAGGTTATCAAAAAGGTTCCGATATAGAACTGCCAGAAGGAAAATGGCAGCTTTTTTATTTGATGAAAGAAATTCAATCTGCCATATCTTTAAACAAAAAGAATCAAATTATTAATTTTTTCGCAATTTGGATTCCAAACAATCAGAATAGAAAGTTCTTAGTTTCCGGAATATCTGAAAATCTTGATAATATAGCTAATGACCTCAAATATATTGCACGCAAAATTCTTACAAATTTTTCATCTTCTGAAAGGAAATTTTTTCGTTTCTCAAAAAACCTAACCGTTGAAAACGCACAAGATTATGGATATCTCAGAGGACTGCTGGCAGGCATAATGCTTATGATTATTGATATTACCCCATGGCATATAGGAACTTTCAGACCCCAAGGGATACTTGGCACGTTCTTGGAATATACAAGGATCGTTTACTACGGCACTCCCGGCTTTGCAATTGTGGTAGGAATGGGTGCAATAGGGATTTATTTTACGGTCCTATTTATTCTCATTCCCATAATGACTGGAAACCTCTTCATGTTAAAGGCGAGAAAAATTGAAAAAAATGTTATTTTTTCAATGCCTGATTCTCTTGCCGATTATGACTTTGGCAAGGATGCTGAAATATCTCTGAATGAACAGTACAGATCGTTGGTAGAGAACATAAAAAGAGAAGAAATTTACAAAAAGGTTGTTTCCATCTGGAAAGATCTGAAAAAGGAGGACTTTTTCGATCTTTATGACTTCTTTAGGGGAGGATTGATTGCTGCAGAATCACTTTATGCGATCCTTAAAAGGATAACTGACACGTGTCCCAGTTTTGATCTTAAAGAATGTCTTAAAATAATGATTGACGTTTTAAAAAAAGATACAGAAGTGGTATTAAAGGTTTCAGAAGTTTAGTTTAATGAAGAAATTCATGAAGCACATTTTAAGAACCTTGTCCATTTTAGCCATCTTGTCCATAACTGTTTATGTTTGTTTTGGTGATACAAATGAAGTCAAACCAATCTATTGTGAAATGTTTCCCGTTCCTTTTATGTTTCATAATGGAAGTGGGTATACTGCCATTGAAGTGGGACATGATGGATATATTTATGTTGGTACAGCCAACTATGGATCCAGCGCCCATCTTGTCAGATTTAATCCAAAAACTTATGAATGGGAAGATATAATTGATGCGCATAAAGTTACTCGGGAATCAGGAAAAGGATTAGATTCCCAAAGCAAATTTCATGCCAAAATACTTGTGGATGGAAAAGGAATTATCTGGGCTGCTACAAAACAAGGAAACGAAAATTTTATAGAAAGACCAGAATTTGGTGAAAATTTAACGGGTTATCCTGGTGGCCATCTTTTTTCCTTTGATCCGAAAACAAGAATTGTAATTGATCACGGAATCCTGCGTAAGCAAGAGGGAATTATGGGTGGTTCTATTGATAAAAAAAGGGGAAAGATCTATTATTGGAGTGATCCTAAGCAGCACTTTCTTATTTACGACATCAAAACCGGTCAGTTTCGGGATCTTGGATCCATTGGTGGTTCTCCAAGATATACTGTAATTGATAAAAAAGGAAATGTTTTTGGCACTGGAAGACCTGGAATTTTATGGATGTACGACCCTGAAGCCGACAGATTATACGACCTTGCTGTAAGAGTAAAAGGTCCAGGACAATACAAAGATCCATATGCAATGATTATTTCAAAAGATGGAACAAAAATTTTTGCTGTTGCTATTGGTGGAGAATATGTAATGGAATTTGAACTTTCAAGTATTTCGTTTCATGACAAAGATCCCGACACAGATGGTTCCATAATTTGTTGGAATGTTGCGAAATCCTACCCAGAAATAGCTGGAAAACCTGGTGATCAACATGCTGCTGTTTTGGGAAAAGATGGGTGCCTGTATTATCCGAATGTTATAGATAAAATACCGTATCTAATGAAATATGATCCGAGGAAGAAAAAAACAGAGTGCCTGGGCATTATAAAGATAAAAAACAATCCTGAATTGAATCCTCTTCATGCTCAGGGTGCCTGTACAACTGATGATGGAACGATTTATATGAAATTTATTTCAGCAGGCAGACTTATGCCTTATTCAATAGTCAGATTTAACAGATTGAGTGCACCTAAATAAAAGGTTTGTTCAATGAGGAAAAAGCTATTCTTATTATTTTTTATGATATCCTTCTGCTTTGCAGAAATACCACATGAATTTTCAAATATTTGTTTTTGCATAATAAACTTACCATTTCCTCCTTATCAAAGAAATGTCGTCCGTCTGGTAGAATCTGAAGACGGCAAGATTTATGGAATTGTTTCAGAATCCCCTTACGGCGGTGGTTTTGTTTTTGCCATGGATGAAGGTGAAAAAATTAAGCGAATAAGCAGATTACCCGATGATATACTTCAGATTGACAGTATAGTGTTCAATCCTGAACTAACATGGACATGGGACAAAACATACAAAAAAATTCTGGTTGTTGACAACACAGGTGTCCTGAAGGTTTACGAGAAAAATAGTCCAGCAAGGGAAATCTCAAAAATTTCAGGAACAAGGCCTTTTGAACCACAGGGATACCAGATATCACGTGCATTTGCATTTGACAAGGATGGAAATATTTACACTGCTGGAAAAGATGGATTTTTATTTAAATTCGATCCTGAAACCTACAAGATTGAAAAAATGAAAATTCAACTCCCAGCAGTAAAAGGAAGAGAAGCGTGGGCGTCCCTTGATGCTGCAACGCTTGCTGATGATGGTACCATCTATCTTGGTACCTTTGATGGCTATATTGTACAATTCAATCCAGAGACACAAACCATTGTAAACCTTGGGAAGCCTCTAAGGCAACAAAGAATTCAAAGTCTTGTCTTCTATAAAGGAGTAGTTTTTGGTATCGGCGGAGAACCGGATGGACTGCCAAGGTGGTTTGTTTACGACCCAAAGACGAGAAGTTTTGAACTTGGCGGTACATTGAAGGATAAAAACAATAAACTAATCTATGAACCCATCAACACAATGATTTTAACAAAAAATGGTCAAATTTTTGGAAGTTTTTTTGGAAGGCTCGGATCTCTTTTTAAAATTGAAATGGTAAAAACAAAATGAAAAAATTGGGGTTTTTAAGTTTATTGTGTGTTGTTGCCATCGTACTTTACGGAGAAGGGATAAAAACCATTAAGGAAATTGAGTTTTCCGACTTTTTTGATTCCTGGACAACTGATTTTTCTTGCTGTATAACTGGAAATCGATTGACACTTAGAAAATCAGTACTGTATCAAGATGAAGAAGGCCGGACACACTACAATAATATTGAAAAGATTGGTCCAGGTATCTATGCGAAAAAACAATTTTTCATAAAGGATCCCACTTGTAAAAAAGCTGAGCTTTTTGTATTTAGAGGTGCAGGTTTAAAACTGACTTGTAACGGTACTGAAGTTACAGAATCAAGGGAGCTTTTATCCACTGGATGGCGTGTTTGGGATGTGCCAGTAAAATTACTGAAAAAGGGGTTAAACGAATTTATTTTTACTGGGACTGGCGTCCTATTAATAGAACCTTCCCTATTTCCTGACCGTTCTGCTAGATCTATTGACGGCGGTATCACCTGGGATTTCAATACCTTAGGGATCAACAATGGAAATGGTGAATATGTTGTAAGACTGAGGTTGCACAAATATCCCGAAAAAGGTATTGCCATAAGCAGAGTTTATGATTTCATGTCTTTTGTAGACAAAGACATTGTTCATGGGAAGTTTATTTGCGCACGAAACTTCAATGTTTTTTGTAAAGGAGAATTTCCGTTCCAGACAGATCTAAGAATCCAATACCGTTGTGGTGATTCAAAATTTTATAACCCTGAAAATTGGAATTCCTGGACAGACTTAAAAAGGTCAAAAGATATTTGGAAAGTGGATAAATTAATTAGCAAAAGATACATACAGTTAAAGCTTATTCTGACAACGAAAAAGTCTGATGTAGCAGCTACGCTTGATGAAATTAAAGTAAGAGCACAAGTTGAGTATTTACCACCAGAAAGCGAAATAAAAGTTCATCATCACGATAATCATGAAATTATTCAGACGTCTATTCCTTTTGCCTACCAGGAACAAAATCATAGAACTAAGGCTTTGCGCTCGGTTTATAAACTTGATGATGTCGTCAAAGATGGCAAAACCGAACTTGAAAAGTTTATAAAATTAAGAAACTGGGCTAGGCATACAGCACCCAAGGGATGGGAATGGGGAGTCAGTATGTGGTGTCCGCCCTGGGATGCACTTGTGATTCTTGCTACAAATAAACAACCATTGGCTCTTTGTATGTGTACCCATTATTCAACCATTTTTGTGCAATGTGCTAATTCACTTGGATATGTTGGTCGTCATGTTATCCTTGATCATCATTGTGTTGCTGAAATATGGAGTAACCAGTATGGAAAATGGATACTAATGGACACAGGAAATTCTCATAATCCTGAACTGAATTGTCATCTTGAACACAATGGTATCCCCCTCAATGCGCTGGAAATTAGAAATCTATGGAAGTTGGGGAAAAGTAATGAAATCAAGTTTGTTTATGCAAATGAATCAAGTGCTACAAAGCAGGAAATAGAAAAATTCGAGTCAACTTATTTCAATAACTTCCGTAGATTTGCTATTCCTTTGAGAAATAATTTTCTCGGTAATCCTGAACCAGGAGAACCTGAACAGGGAATGAGTCAATATTATTGTGATTTATATTTATGGTATGAAGAGGAACCCGAACCTATTGAATCACCCGAATATGGTAAAACAAGCAATAGAAAAGGTGATTTTTATTGGACATTAAATCAAACATTTATTGACCTTGTCAGCCTGGATAAAGGTACGTTAAGCGTTTCACTCTACAATAATGTGCCATCTTTTTCTCACTATCTTGTAAGTTTTAACGATGGACCATGGCAGAGATTACCTTGGCAGTTTGTATGGAAACTTGAGTCCGGAGTAAATAAACTTACAGTAAAATCGGTAAATTTATTCGGACTTGAATGCCCAACCTCAACGGTAATCCTGGAAAGATAATATCAAGTCTGTTCAAGAAGACAGCATACTTCAAGATGGGATGTATGAGGAAACATATCAATAGGAACAGCCTTTTTCAATGTGTATCCATTTTCAATAATTATTGAAAGGTCTCTGGCAAGTGTTGCAGGATTACAGGAAACATATAGAATAAACCTACCTTTGACTTTTAAAAGATTGAAGATTGCCTTTTTTGAAAGCCCTCCTCTGGGTGGGTCAACTATGATCATATCATATGTTTTTTCCTTAGTATTTTTTTTCAAAAACTCTTCGGCAGACAAGCAATAAAATTCACAATTCGTGATGCTATTAACCTTGCAATTTTCGATAGCAGTTTCTATGTTCTTATCATTGTTATCAACCCCTATAATCTGGCGAGCAATTGGGGATAGTATAATCTCCATAGGACCACTTCCACAGTAAAGTCCGAGAATCCTTTCATGCTTGATTTCTGAAGTCATAGAGAAAATAATGTTGTAGAGTTTCTCAGCAGCTTTTGTATTTGGTTGAAAAAACGTTTCTGGGTATATTCTGAAATTAAAATTTCTGATAGTTTCTTCAATGAATGGTCTGCCATAGATAAGTTGGCTCTTTTGATAGTTTACAACGTCAGAGATTTGGTCGTTTTCTACATGAAAAAAGGATGAAATTTCAGGAAAATGTTGGGCAAGAGAATATGCTAAATCAGCAATGTTTATTTCTATTCCTGACCTGGTTACTAACAGCAACATAACCTGATTGGTTGTTTTTGACTGCCTGATAACAAGGTGTCTCACATAACCCTTTTTTGTGAAGGGATTGTATGGTTCAATATTGTTCTTCTCAACAAATTCGATAAAAAAAGGAAAAATTTTATTCACAATTTCAGAAAAAATTGGACAGAAATCTATTTTGTTCACATGTGCTCGATATTTTCTGAAAGGACTTTGCCTTTCTCTCAAACCTAGAACAATTTTTCTTCCATTGACACCAAAAGCATACTCCATTTTATTTCTGTAGTAAAAAGTTTCAGGAGAAGGAATAATCGGTTCCACTGCATCAAGGTTTTTAATCCTCCCTATTCTTTTCAGTGTTTCTATAAGATACTTGTGCTTAAAATTTAATTGTTGATCATAATCAAGATTCTGAAGAGTACAACCACCGCAATAACCAAAGTGTGGGCACATAGGTTGAACTCTGTATGTCGATAATCTTTTCACCCCGCAGTTTTCAGCATATGAAAAATTGTGCAAACTTCTTTTTTCAAGGAACCAAACGATATCACCTGGCACAGCGTTTTCAACAAACACAGTTTTTCCTTTAAACTTTCCTATTCCGAATGACGTTGGAAATCCTATGTCTACTATTTCAATCGATTGCAACTTCTCAAAATCCAAAAGCATTTTTTTTATTTTTTCAACTGGTAGTCCTACTACATTATCATAACTACCTTTGATTTCAGCAACAAATTCGTCGCCGATTTCCTGAACAGCATATCCACCGGCCTTGTCACAGAACGAGTGTTGATCAAGAAAATTTTTAATCATCTGGTCAGTTAATTCTCTAAACGTCACAAAAGTGATATCATAATCAGAAAGGATTTTGTTATCGGATGGATGAAAAAGACAACAGCCAGTGATGACCTTGTGGGTGCTGTTTGAAAGAGTTTTTAGATATTCGAATGCCGTATCGTAACTATCAGGTTTCCCAAGTATCCTATTTTTTACCACGACCAAAGTATCCGCTGATATTATGAGACAATCTTTCTCTTTTATCTTTTCGGCAACGTTTTTTGCTTTTAGTTGTGCATTTAAAACAGCCAAATAGACAGGATCGATGCTTTCGTCGAAGATCTCCTCAACGTCAGGCACAATAACTTCGTATTCAGAAAAGATCTTTTGTATCAAATACCTTCGCCTTTCTGATGCGGATGCGAGAATTATTTTCATTTTCGTGGACTTAATTGACCAGAGAAACAAAAAAATATAGTATAATAATACCACAAATATCCAAAAAGGGGGAATAATGGTACTGAAATACCTCAATGAGGATGAGCTTTTTAAGGTTGCCATGAACATCGAACAGCAAGGGATTGAATTTTATCAGAGTGCTTTTGAATGTGCAGTAATTGAAAAAGCCAGGGATATTTTTGAGTTCTTAAAAAAAGAAGAAAAGCGCCATTATGAGGTTTTCAAAAAAATGGACATGGAGATCGAAAGGATAAAATTTAGGCCCGAAGAACTCGATGAAGAAATTTCACTTTATTTAAGAAGCTTAGTAGATTCTGGAATTTTTGAAAATCTACTTCCAAAAACTGAATGGAAAAATTTGACTGACAGGCAGGCTTTGAACATAGGGATTCAAGTTGAAAAAACATCAATACTTTTTTATTCAGGAATAAGTGAGATAACTCTGGAACCTACTTCAAAAAACGCGCTGGATAGAATAATTAAAGAAGAAAAGTCCCATCTTGTTGCATTAACTACATTGTGGAAGGATATAGTTGGATAAAATGTTTATTTTGACACAGTTTCCAGAAGAAATAGAAAAAGCATCTGTTTCCTTCTGGTATGTAAAGGAAGGCGATGAAATTCGAAAAGATCAACCATTGATTGAGTTTGTTACAGAAAAAACTTCTTTTACATATCAATCGCCGATTACAGGTAAGGTCATTCGGCTTCTGGTTAAAGAAGGCCAAGAAGTCTCAAACAAACAAGAGATTGCTGAAGTGGAGACAAAGTGATGGAGATTGAATCTTCAAGGATAAGAAATCTTCCTGGATATCTTTTTCAAACTATTAACGATAAAAAGCTCAAAGCAAGGCAGGAAGGGAGGGATGTAATAGATCTTGGCATGGGGAACCCGGACATGCCACCTCCTGAACCAGTAATTGAAAAAATTTGCGAAACCATTCGCAATCCGAAGGTCCATCGTTACAGTGCTTCAAGGGGAATTCCTCACCTACGAAGGGAAATATGTCTGTGGTACGAAAGAAGATTTGGGGTAAAACTTGATCCTGAAGAAGAAGCAATTGTAACCATTGGCTCCAAAGAAGGAATTAGTCATCTTGCCCTTGCGATTTTTGAAAAAGGTGATGTAGTTCTTACCCCAAATCCTACATATCCAAGTCATTTTTACAGTGTTGTTATCGCTGGTGCATCTGTTTATGATGTTCCACTTTTGAAAGAAAACAACTTTCTTCCTGACCTTAATCAACCAATATATGACAGGTATCCCGCACCAAAAGCAATGATAGTAAGCTATCCCAATAATCCGACTGCCCAGGTTGTTGATGTTGATTTTTTTAAGGAACTCGTGAGATTTGCAAAAAAGCACAATATTATTGTTATCCATGACATCGCCTATTCTGAAATTTGTTTTGACGGCTACAGAGCACCGAGCTTTTTGCAGGTTGATGGTGCAAAGGATATTGGCGTGGAATTTTATTCACTGTCAAAAACCTACAATATGGCAGGATGGCGAGTTGGTTTTATGGTTGGGAATAAATATATTGTTAAAGCTCTTGCAAAGTTAAAAAGCTATTATGATTATGGAATTTTTACTCCAATTCAAGTTGCAGCGATATGTGCTTTGAGACTTGAACAAAAATACATCGAAAAAACCGTTGAAGAATACCGAAAGAGAAGAGATGTACTGGTTAGTGGTCTTAACAGAATAGGCTGGAATGTTGAAAAACCAAAAGCAACAATGTATGTATGGGCACAGATACCTGATAAATTCAGACACATGGGTTCTCTTGATTTTTCTCTTTTCTTACTTGAAAAATGTGACCTTGTGGTCTCTCCGGGATTAGGTTTCGGTAAGTATGGCGAGGGTTTTGTTAGGATTGCCCTTGTCGAGAATGAACACCGGATACGTCAGGCAATAAGGTCTCTGAGAAAAATCTTTTCCAGATAGTGTTTAATTCCGAGTTAACAGGTTATTCCGGTGAGTATCGATACCAACCACCGGCTTTTTTGATTTCTTGTTCAACTTCATTTAAATTAATGACATCTCTATGAGTAAGATTGTCTGTGTATATATGCACATCATAAGGATAAAATCTATCAACAAATTTACCATTACTTACTTCAATATTCCTGGCCTCTGATATGACTTTTAACTTTTTTATTTGACTTGATACAAAGATTTCTGGAGTTACTGTTTCTCCAGAAGTATTTACAGCAATCAAATAAAATTTTCCATTTAAATCTTTTCCAGAAAAATCAATTCTTTCGTCATTGATGACGACCGTTTTTGTTACATCCTTTCCGTGCAATATAACCTCACTCAGAGATTTTTTCTCTTTTATCAAATACGGCATGCCCACTCTTAGATCCGGTATGTTAACTGCTCCCCAGTGACCTGGATCTTTTTTCCCGAAAACATAGTAATGAAATCCCTTTGCTCCATTTACTATAGCAAGATAATTCATACATCTTTCTTCAATAAAACTTGGTCCTCTACAGTCTCGGGTAGAATATGGAGGTTGAGTGGCATAGATCTTGCCATAATCAAAAACTTGGGGTGTTACGCCTATAAATTTTTTCCCTCTTCCTTTTTCCTTTATTTCTTTCATAAAGTTACTTATGTAGGACATCGGCCGCGATAGTTTTCCAGTAGTTAATGGATTAACATAAGGATCTGGAATAAACATTTCAGCACATTCTATATATGTACTGATGCCATTAACTGAATTATTTGTTAACTGCACTGGATGATATGGGTCTAACTTTTTCAGTAATTGGTAAGTTTCTTTTAATATCCTGGGGCTTATATTTCTATCCTCGGGTTCGTCAGCAAGATAATAATACAAAAGAGCCGGATGGTTTTTTATAGAATTTATTCTACTGGTTATTACCTCGATTGCTTCATCGGATAAGACATCCTTTCCTGTCAAGTATTTCTCTCGTTCTTTCCCACTAAAGAACGCTACCACCCCATACTGGTTGATTTTATATAACTCATCAAGGAATTCTCTGGCTTTGTTACCAACTACTAACGCAATGCCGTCTGCTCCTGTTTTTGCTATTTCCTCAAAAGGTGATCCGCCCCACCATATTATTGGCAATATTGGTTTACCATTTAATACAAGATTAAGGTTTTCGTCTATGTATACTTCACTACCTTTTGCGGGTGGCATTTTATATAATGGAATAGAAGTCTCATAAAGCGTTTTACCTTTCTCTGTTATTCTTCCTATAATTTTGTATTCTCCATCCTTCAACTCGGGTATTTCCATCATCACTTTTTGCTCTTTCTTGGCATCAATTGAGATTTTTTTTATTACATTTCCAGTGCCATCCGTAATTAGAACTTCTTGTTTTAGTGTTTTAATGTCAGCTTCTTTTAATCCAGATTTTATGTCGAGTACTATTGTCTTTATCTTCTGCGTTGAATAAATCGAATTTCTGTATAAGGGCTTCAATAGTTCTAATGAAATTTCTGCATAATCAACTTTAATATGGAAACTACCAGTGTAAATATTTCTACTTTTTTCATTTATTTCAGCACTAAGTTTATATTCTTTTGCTTCAGGAATTGTTACCGTTAGTTCAATGGCTTTTTCTTTTTTTGGTAAAAGATGGAGATTCACTTTTTCTAAGACCCCAAGTTTTCTATTGTATATCTCCAGGGTAATTTCTCTTTCACTGTCTGTTAAATTTTTTATGTTTCTTTTCATACTCACATTTACCCATCCATCATTCCTCTTTTCCACCTCTTTTACTGTAAGACCAGCAAACTCTATTTGATACAGCGATAGATCAACATTTTCAAGTTTACAGGGTTTAAACAAATCAGGAATATGAAATTGGCCTTTCTCAGCAATCGAACTTTCCTCTTTTCTATCCGCGAGAACCCTCCTGTTTCTTGCAAAGTTCAGGGATACATCCTTTTTTATTCTTTCGTGAATTAAGGACGAATAAGGAATAACCACCTCAAGAATCCATCTCTCTTTTTCTTTTGAACTTCCAGTATATAAACGAAATTCTTCTATCGGACGGCTTACGGTCCCACCCTCTGTCCTCAATTCAACCCCGTAATATCCTGATGAATTAATTACAAAATGATAGTAGTCGAACCTATCATTGTCCAAATCTATCATTATTTCTACGCTGTCATCATAATATACCTTCAATGTATTTTCCTTTACACTATCCTTAAGATTTTTCATTTCAGGTTCATCGCAAATAAATCCAAAATAGAGATTGTCATCGTCATAGTTAAAAATTACCTTTGTTTGAACAGGTGCAAGGATGGTAGTGCCTGTCATAAAGAAGTTAGTAAACAATCTTCCCTGTTCCCAGATTTCTTCATCTAATTTTCCATCAAGGGTAATTTTTTTTTCTTTCCAATTTTTCTTTTTGTATTCATTGAAAATTTCCTCTTCTGTCAATTCCCCTTTGTATATTTTGACTTCATCAATTGCTCCCATAAACCCATATCCGGAACCTCCAACATATGCACCCACTGTCAGGGGTAGGTTGCGAGTTGTAATTTCAAACTCGCCGTCACTTTCTGAAACCTTTTTACCATTCAAATACATAAATATCTTCTTGTTTCTGTCCCTTTTGACACAGACATGATTCCATTGGTCTAGCAAAACTCTGTCAATCGCCGGATTAGTCTTTATTTCCCAGAAATATTTTTCTACCTTACCTCTATATGCAGGACCAAGTCCGCTCCTGAATATTAACATGTTCCAGAAATATGTTAATCTCCAACCAGGGCCTATATCTCCGGATGTGTTCAATATTTCAGCAAATTTGCGGAAATCCTTTTTTGAATCGGGTTTTATCCATACACTTATAGTAAACGGTCCATCCGAGAATTTTTGAAAAAAATCATCCTTCGCTGTCTGAGGGAATACTATACAATCAGACTCTTTCTCTTTTCCACCAAAATATATTCCTTTACCAATTATTCCTTCTACCTGTTCTACCTTACCTCTTATCTTACCCTCAATTCCATGAACACTATCTTTAATTACCTGATCTGAAATTTCATCGAAAGGTAGATAAAATATTAGCTCCGCTTTTGAAAACAAAAGACTTGCAAAGACAAAATATATCAACGTCGGAAACTTTTTCATTTATCCTCCCTTCGGTTTCTTCCACAATCAGAAACCCTGTCTCAAAGGCAAAGAACTTCCTACACTATAAGGCGAACAGAATGCCTCAGGTGTTTTTGCTTCTACGTGGCAATCAACATATAAAACATTTACCAGGCCTACAGAAACAGTACCTGTGCCATACGTTTTTGTAGACAGCCCACCATGTCTGAATGCAATATAAGAGCCGGAGGGATGACCTGATGGATACGTATAATTGACAAGAACATTATCTATCCATGCATTATCAACGACCCAAACCGCAATGGTAGGATTTGTTACCCTTTGAATCCTTCTTGTCGGATAAGTAGGGTCTACCGGATATGGTGGGGAGCCGGTATGCCGACCTACCAACCAGAGATTTATTGCATAATGAGTATAGGTAAAATTTCTTCTTTCACTTGGACAAAATAGGTTCTTTCCTCTCGCCTCAGGGACGTCATAATTCGAGCGAGGAGCACCAATATATATTCCATAATTTGTGACTGAATATCGTCCATATTTTCCAAGGAGTTCGAACCATGGTCTTGCGCTTACATTACCACTCCAGAAGGCTGGATAAGGACTACTGGCAGGCAAAAGCCATCCATCATAATCCTGCGTATAAAACAGCAATGCAAAACCCACTTGCTTCAAATTATTCATACAAATGGATTGTCTTGCCCTCTCCCTTGCCTGCGAAATCACCGGAAGTAGCATCGCAGCAAGTATCGCTACAATCGCTATTACAACAAGAAGTTCAATTAGAGTGAACCCATGTGGGTTTTGAGAGCGGGCTTTTTGAAACTTAAGCAACATATTGCACCTCCTTGAAAAAGTGGTTATTTATATAAACAGAACTCAGGATAGAATTTACTCTATCTCTGGTTCTGATAACATGGAGGAAACAATGAATTATATTGGTGTAGATTTGCATAAGGACAGTATGACAATAGTTGGTTGCAGAGAAAATGGTGAAATTTTTGTTAAAGACAAAATTGCCTGTAAGTGTATAAATAAGATTGAAAAGTTTTTTCTTCAAGAGCAACTTCAACCTTGTAGTGTTGCAGTAGAAGCCATCGGTTTTTACCACTGGTTCTTTGACCTTCTTGAAGGTAAAGTAGAAAAATTTATTCTGGCAAATCCAATTGAGACAAGAAAATATTCCTGGGATCAACCTAAAACTGATTTTAAAGATGCTACCAAACTGGCGATTTTGCTGGCAGGAGGTGAATTTGAGAGAAATAAGAGCCTTTCTTGTTTTATACCTGATAAAGCTCTCCGTACATTTAGAGAACTTACCAGACAAAGACATAATCTTGTCTGCCATCATACCTGTCTTGTTAATAGTGCAAGAAGAATCTTTTTGAAAAATAATCTTTCTGGACCAAAAGTTCTCACTGCTACTACCTTGGAAAATTTCCTTACTCAGTTTGGAGAAAAATTCCCTGAATACCACAGACAATTTCTTTACACAATAGCCGATAACCTCCTTTATAATGAAAGACAAACAACAAAACTGGAAAGAAACATAGAACAATTCCTGCACCTCGAAAGATTTCAAAAACTTCATGAAATACTGACTTCTATCCCTGGAATCGGTGATATGGTAGCCGCTACTTTGATTAGTGAGATTGGTGATTTTTCCAGATTTCAAGCACCCGATAAACTTGCTTGTTATTGTGGGCTTGTCCCTATGCTGTGGCAATCTGCAAATACTGTCAGATATGGAAAAGTTACCAAAAAAGGACCAGTGTATGTCAGAAGAGTATTGGTTAATGCTGCCTGGGTCAGTATCAGACAAGATGACAAACCCAGAAGAATATTTAACCGGATATCTAAAAGAGCAGGAAGAAAAAAAGCAATTGTAGCTATAGCAAGAAAACTTTTGGTTTGGTCTTGGTATCTGGTGGCTGAAGATGAAAAATGGAAAACAATTGCCACCAGCAATCTGACAATCAACTTGTCCGGGATGACCTTGATGAGGCTTTTGAAGAAAGCCGAAATCAGGGATAATTCCCTTTAGGCTACTCCGGTAGCGTGAATAAGGCTCCCAGACTTGGGTATAAGGACTGGTGCAGAAATTAGTACGAATAGTTGAGTGCTGATGTCGGATTGTGTTTTCATAAATTGAGAAAAATTTTGATAAGGAGGTGCTTGGAGTAATATCATCTCTCAAAGTTCCATAGTTGTATCGTCTTCTCATTTTTTCTTACATCCTTTTCCTGTCCCTCTTTTGGGTTGATCCTGAGAAGATTAGGATTGCTACAATTCCTTTTGCAAATAAGCCCGCAAGTTTCCTCTCTGGCCTCGTAGTTTTCAAAAATATTACACAATGAAAAGTGCGGATTGTCAATACTTTATTATTTACACATCCAGGAGGATAGGTATACTCCAATATTATATTTAGGTTTTCTCAGATGTTTTTCTATGGTAAAATCTCCACGAAATAAGTCGGAAGAAAGGGAAAAAGAATGGATAGGAAATACAGAGTGGGCATATGTAAAATAGACATAACCCCTCCTGTAGGCTATCTATTATGGGGACATCTGAACAGAAATGAGCCCTCAAAAAAAATTCATGACCCACTATTTCTGA
>JAMWCC010000073.1 GCA_023818375.1 Candidatus Omnitrophota bacterium
CCTTACTATCGCAGGTTAAGAGAATCAAAAAAGGAGAAAAAAGAATATGTGTTGGGATAGATTTTTAATGTCTCAACGTATCTCGCTTCGGATAGATTTTTACTTGACACAATAGTATCTCAAAGATTTAATTGCTTGCTTTTTCAATTTTTTTCTGTTAGCTCAAAAAGATAATCGACGCTTTTTTGAAAAAATTGAAGGTATTTTTTCAGTTCAGGGGTTTCAAAATTATCAACAAAGGGTTGTCCATATTTATTCATTTCGGTGCCGCAAATTACTGGAATATTCATTTTCTGGCAGGCAGCCATAAACTGGTCAAGATTTGCTACTTTTATTACTTTTTCATCGGAGTTTGAAATGTTCCAGTTTCTTTCAGGAATGATATTCATAATTCTTATATCTTTTGAAAGCATAAACTCAAGGAATTCTTCAGGATTTTTTTCGCCTTCATTTGTACCATCAAGCCAGTTACCAACCACGATACCCCCACTATCATTTACCATTTTTATGAATTCGTCAATCGTTGGAAAAGTTGACGGATCGGGTCTTACATATCCGGGTCCACCATTTTTAACAAGAACAGAGCGTATTTTTTCCATAAAATCGCCGGGTTTTTCAATCCTTATTTTGTCAACTTCATCAGGATGAATTTTTATAATATCTGACCAGAAAGAATTGCTTTTAGCGGAAGAATTAAAAATTTTTTCTGATTTTTCAATATATGCCATAATGATATGTCTTTCTGTTGGATTTCTTGAAGGAGTTAAGGGTATTACATCTTTTTCATAATCAACAGTGACTGGATGTAAGAACTCATTGAGTTTTTCAATAACGGTCTTATTTCTCGCTTCCGCAATGGTGTGGAGTTTGGCATAAATTTTTCCTGCTTCTGAATCTTTTACCGGGATTTTTTTAAACCCTAACCCGTTAATGTAGTAAATACCTGGTTCTCCAGGAGAATTGATAATTTTTGTGGCAAGTTCTGGTACAAATACTCGTGTTTCAAGTCCACATAATGAAGGTACGCCGAAAACCTTTGATGCCAGTTTTGTTTCTTCAAGTGCTTCAAGAGTATCAAAATCAATAATTCCGATGTGCTTTAACCCTGTTTTGTATGCCTCAAGAATAATTCTTGAGGGTGACCAGTTTTTATAATTAAAAGAATGGAATGAATGCAGATGCATATTGTCATAAGGCTGCTGTTTTTTATATCTTGAAATGATACCATTTTTGATTGATTTAGTAATTTCTTCAATGGCTGCTTTTCTTTCTTCAAAGTTAAAAGATGAAAGTTGTTCAATTATTTTTAACATTTTCCACCCTTTTTTCTTTTATTTTTTCTTCGATATAGAAATTGGCTTTCTTAATCAATTCATCTGTCCAGAATCTCGGTGGCTGTGAAAGATAAAGATCGATATTTGCGTATAATCCCTGGTCTTCTACAATAAAAAATTTATCCAATAAAATTTCTCCTTTTCTATCCCATTTTTCGTGGTTCCAGATATCAGAATTTTTATAAAAAGTCTCAAAAAGTTCCTTGTCAACCGTTGCGTCAAGACCAATCCACCTATTATGAATGAAGACTTTTGCAAAGACATGAATTGTCGGTTCATTGACCAATGTAAAAATATCTTGTGGTAGTATCGATTTAAGTATTTCCCTGTGAACAAGGTATACCCCGTATCCAGCAGGGATTCCTGCCTTTCTCAGTAGTGCTATCTGTAGATTTGTCTTGTTGAAGCAGGTTCCTATCTTTTTTTTTAATGTTTCTGACGCTTTTACACAAGGATAGTCAAACCTGTATTTGACCTCATCCCTTACAAAATTAAAAATATTTTCGATTGTGTCAATTACTTCTCGACTTTTCAAGGTTTCCGTAAACTCACATATTTCCTTTGAGGAAATATCGCAATATTTGGTTTCTTCCAGAAAGTCCCCTTCCATATTTTACCCTGTGATATAATAAAACCTGAGACGATAGAAGCTGTAAGAACAATGAATATAGTGATATTATAATACATCAGGAGGAAGCATGAGTAAAATAATCATATTATCGATTATTGTGCTTATATTGTGCGGTTGTGTTCATTATTCAGCATATGATAATTTTTTAAGAGACAAAAAGCTCAGACTTGATTTTGCAAAAACCCATTCCGAGTTAACTCCTGAAGTGAGGCAGGCAATAGTTGAAGGCAAGATATTGCCTGGAATGGACCAAAATTTAATAAGAATGCTTTTTGGTGATCCTGACGAAACATATCTTTCAGAAACAGGAATGTTTGAGATGTGGTATTATGAAAACTTTGCCTTTGGTTTTGATAGCCAGGGTATTGTTGTAAAATTTTTTTCGCCCGAAGATATGGCTATAAAAAAGAAAAAAACACGGAGGTAATCATGGAAAAAGTAAAGTGGGCAGTTATAGGTTCTGGCGGAATTGCATTTAGACGCACTATACCAGAAGGTATTATTCCAGCAGATAACGCGCTTCTTGTTGCGGTTTGCGATGTCAATGAAGAACTTGCAAAAAAGTCAGCTGAGAAATTCAACGTAAGATACTATACAAATGAAGATGATTTAATTGCAGATCCAGAGGTTGAATGCGTTTATATCGCAACACCAGCGCATCTTCATTTCAAACAAGCGGAGAAAGTTTTAAAGGCAAAGAAACATGCACTTGTTGAAAAGCCATTCACCTTGAAGGTTGAAGAAGGTAAAAAACTGGTTTCCCTTGCTAAAAAAAATAAAGTAAAACTGGGTGTTGATTTTATGATGAGGTTTAATACCATCAACCAACAAATTCGTGAGATGGTTTTGAATGGAGAACTTGGCACCATTGTTATGGCGCGAGCTCAACTTTCGTGCTGGTATCCACCCATAAAAGGTGCATGGAGGCAAATACCAAAACTTGGTGGGGGTGGTTCTTTCATCGATATGGGATGCCACTGTATGGACCTACTTGAATATATTCTGGGTAGCAGGATTATTGAAATTACAGCCATGGTTGACACACTTGTTCATAAATATCCAGTGGAGGATACTGCAGTAGCGCTTGCCAGGTTCAAAAATGGAGCAATAGGAATTATTGACAGTTGTTTCAGTATACCTGACAACTCATCAAAAAATGTTCTTGAAATTTATGGAAGCAGGGGAAGTATAATTGCATATGGAACGATAGGTCAATCTCCTGATGGCGAAGCAACGGCATATCTCGAAACAGAACCAAAAGGATATGATGCTCAACAGGAAAGAAAACTTGTCTCAGTAAGCAGAAAAATTGAAGTACAACCGTATAATACATATAAGGCGCAAATTGAGAGTTTCTCATCTTCTATACTTGAAAACAAAGAAGTGTTTAATTCTGGTGAAGATGGTATAAGAAACCAAGCGCTAGTCCTTGCTGCATATAAGGCTGCGAAAACAGGAAGAACTCAAAAAATACCCCTTAAATTGTGATTTGTTATTACTTTTTAAAATTTGGGTCAGTTTCAATTTGAATCTTAACGTGTGCTTTTTCTTTAGATTTCTTTATCATACCCTGCAGAAACTCATCATACTCTTGCCTATTCACAGGTGTTTCTACGACCTTACCTTTAAATCCTGACAAGAGAACAGCATTGATGAATTCTACAGAGTTAATCCCTTCAATTCCAGGTGCTATGAGTTTTTCTCCTTTCATAATTGCCTTACAAAAGTTTTTGATAATAGTTGCATGGCTTGAAACCGTTTTAGGGATACGAACTTTCTTTTCTTTTGTTTCAATCGAAGCCCACATACTTTCGTTTTTGAAGGTAAATTCCTTTATCGAGGTCTTGGCTTCAAAAAATTTCAGCTCATTTCCATTCCATATTATTTTACCTTTGTCACCCGCAATCTCAAGATAAGAGATACAGGGTACCTCGTTAGTTGTCGTATAATAATAACCCCATGCTCCATTTTCATATTCCAGCAGTACACTTGCTTCATCTTCAACTTCAATGTTATGCAATCTTGTTCTTACTTTAGCTTCAAACCTTTTTGGAAGTCCGGCAAGCCATGTGAATATATCTATCATATGTGGTGCTTGATTTATAAGGACACCACCACCTTCACCTTTCCATGTCGCTCGCCACGAGCCACTATCATAATATGCCTGAGACCTATACCAAGGATTTACAAGAAGAGTTCTTTTAATCTCACCAAGTCTTCCAGTGTCAATGAGTTTCTTAGCCGCAATAAAGGTGCCACTACCTCGCAGTTGATACATTACTGAAAATACTTTTCCAGTTTCTTTTGCAGCTTTTAACATGTTATCTGCCTGACTTACAGTAACTGCGATTGGTTTTTCTGAAAGTACATGAAGCCCTTTTTCCATAGCATAAATACTTATTTCAGGATGGAAATAGTGTGGTGTTGCTACAATTACTGCATCTGCTAGTTTGCTGTCGATCAGTTCTTTATAATCGGTAAACCACTTTACTTTATATTTTTCACCAACTTCTCTAGCTCGACTTTCTTCAATATCAGCCACAGCCACAAGCTCGGCTTCTTTCACTTTATTTTTAATGCTTTCCGCATGTCCCTGTCCCATTCCGCCGACACCTATGATCGCAATTTTGACTTTTTTCATCTTTCCCCCCAATTGTTAAGTTTACTTGACATATGAAACGATAGTAAGTATAATAGTAAACTTGAAAAAAGTCAACAATAGTTTTGAAACTTTTTTCAAAAAAATTCATCTAATAAATCTGAAAAAGGGAAAACCACTTTTGCGGATACAGAAGTTTTTTACTTTAACAGGAGGAGGGTATGGCAGAGTTCAAGATAAAACCACTGGGCGATAGGGTCGTAGTAAAACCTATGGAGCCCGAAGAGAAAACAAAGGGCGGAATAATCCTTCCTGACACTGCCAAAGAAAAACCGCAGGAAGGGAAAGTTGTTGCTGTTGGAAGAGGAAAACTTGACGAAGATGGTAAGCCAATAAAGATGGAAGTAAAAGTTGGAGATATTGTCCTTTATGGAAAATACGCTGGTACAGAAGTTACAGTTGACAATGAAACCTACATGATCCTCCGGGAGGAGGACATTCTCGGTATTGTTGTAAAATAACAGGAGGGAGGAAATGGCGAAACAGATGATATTCAGTGAAGAAGCAAGAAGAAAGATGTTACGAGGAATGGAAATTGTAGCTGAAGCACTCAAGCCAACTCTTGGTCCAAAGGGAAGATGTGCTGTTATTGAGAAAAAATTTGGATCACCCACGGTGATTAATGATGGAGTGACAATAGCCAAAGAAATTGAGCTTGAAGATCCTTATGAAAATCTTGGTGCCCAGCTTCTTAGGGAAGTAGCTTCAAAAACCAATGATATTGCTGGCGATGGAACGACCACAGCGACTCTTCTTGCGCTTACCATA
>JAMWCC010000068.1 GCA_023818375.1 Candidatus Omnitrophota bacterium
TTCTGGTTTTCTGGTGCTTATTGCAATGAGTTTTGTAAAAACTGTTGGACAGCTTCTTATTTTGAGGATACTTCAGGGTCTTCTTACAGGGACACTGACTGCAGCAATAATTCTTGCAGCAAGCCATCTTCCAAAAGAAAAAGCAGGTTATGGACTGGGGCTGATGCAGACATCTGCCTTTATTGCAGCAACAGTAGGTCCATTTCTTGGTGGACTTGTTTCTGACATATGGGGATACAGGAACACATTCTATTTTTCAGGGATACTTGTCGGCATAGCAGGATGCATGATTATGTTTGGTGTAAAGGAAGCAGAAACGAAACCACAACAGCAGGAACAAGAAAACAAAAAAGCGTCAAATTCAAAAACCAATCTTTTGTTTCTTCTTATCATCCTTTTTTTGTTTCAGTGTTCAGCAACCTTTCTTTCACCTGTCCTTGCGCTTTTTATCCAGAAAATTTCTCCTGAGACAAAAAAAATTTCCACGATAGCAGGTTCAATCATTGCAGCATCAGGAATTGCAGGTGCTCTTTCAGCAGTTATTGCTGGAAACCTTGCAGGGAAAAAAGACCACAGATTTTTTCTTCTTGTGATGCTTTCAATTGCAGGAGTAATTACAATGTTTTGTTCTTTTGTCAGAACAACATCACAATTGATGTTTTTAAGAATATGTTCTGGACTTGCTTCGGGTGGTATTATTCCAACAATCAATACCAACATAAACCTTGAAACAAGGCGGAATGAATTGGGCAGAAATTTTGGAGTTGCAGGTGGTATTTCATCCCTTGGCGCTGGTATCGGACCGATGATTGGCGGCGCAATTGCTTCAATCTATTCAATTGAAACCACTTTTGTTTTTAGCGGCATATTAATTCTTCTGACAGGCCTGATGTGCCCGATTTTGCTTGAAAAAACAGAACCCGAAAGAAAAGAGAAACTTCCCGAAATTTCAGAACTGTAATTTTTTCTCTGCCAGTAGTTGCTTGAGCTTTCTTTCATATCTTAAGAAACAATTTTCTAGAATCTCATCAAGATTTTTCCCACTTTCAAGTATAAGCTCAAAGCAAAGTACTGCAAGATCTCCTGTTTCAATGTCAGCGTGCGGATTATTTTTTATGTAAAGTTGCTCAATTTCATCAATGTGCTTTCTTGCAAGATGCAGAAGTTTTTCCCTGTGATTTTCAGCATTAACCCTTGATGAAAGCAGGTGAATTTTTTTTATTCTTTCAAGAGACTTTTTTCTCAGGATCATCTTTTTCCTTTCATAAACAATCAATACAATCAGCCTGTCATGGCTGAATTGTTAGGGTAAACATTTAAAAATTGCTGCTCTGCTTTTTCAATTATCATTTCATGACCACCATCAAAAATTTCTAAAAAAACATTCGCTTTCGGATTGATCTGGCAGATCTTGTTGAAAAGATTAAGAGAATGTGTAAATGGCACTGAGCGATCAAATTTTCCATGATAGATATAAACTTGTTTGCACTGTGCGATTTTATCTGCATAGAAAATGGGCGAACGTTTTTTGTACTCTTCTATTGTATTTTCATCTGGTGGACCACCACAGCACGCTTCAATATGTGGTGAGTAATTGAGATTTTCTTTGTGCCAGGCTATCAAATCAGTTATGGGACAAAACGATGCCACAGAACGCCACATTTCAGGACAGTACCCTGCAAGCATCAATGCCATGTGTCCACCGCCACTACCGCCAATAAGAAAAATCTTATTTTTCTCAATGTCTGCCATTAAGCAAACTGCATTTATTGCATCAATCACATCCTGCATCGCAAAAATACTTGCACATGCCTGGGTTGCACGCGGGTTTGTTTTCAGATTTGGTCCACGAAATTCAGGAAGTAGCAGATGCCAGCCATTTTTCTTTGCCAGTGGGTAAAGCGATTCAATCTGATTGTACCTATCTGCACTCCAGGTGTGAAGCCCAACAAGAAGCTGGCGGCTGTCCGATGAATTACAGAGCCATAAAAGAGATGGCTGTTTTGAATTATCAATGGTTGAGTGCACCTGAATTTCTTTAATCCCGAGTTCCTGGTAATTTTCAAATTGCATGGTAAAAACCATTTTCTCAAAAAATTAAAATTTCGTCAATTTAAGGGAATGTAAGACCGCTATAACAATCTCTGTTTTTTTATTCCAGCAATAACATTTTTGTGTCAGAAACCTTCAAAATTTTCCACATCCGTTATGAAGGATTTCTCAAAGGATGAAAGAGATGCTTTTTTTCAGCTTCATGACTTTGTCCAATCTGAATAATTCTATCAGAATTTCTTGCAAATGCTTATCTTTTGGTATTCCAATATCTGATGAAATGTTAAAACTTATCCCAGGATATTGTTAGTGGCTGGTCTTTGGTCAGTTTTATCTTTTCATCTTTTCCAAGTTGCCTTTTTTTCCCTTTTTCAACAATGTAAATCTTTACATCAGGATGTATCCCGAGTAAATCTCGCAGCAACGCATCATCAACTTCCTTCAACCCAGTATAAAAAATCCCATCAGGATGCTTTATCTGATATTCAGGATACTGCACTTCATATTCCCTTTTTAATGGCAGATTTTTGTATATCTGTTCAAACCTTGTCCATGCATTAAGTACATCATTAATCCTCCATACAACCTGGTCTTGTGCTGATGCTGCCTGGTTCATCGCCTGCCCAAGCAATGAGCGAAGCTTTGCCATGTCTTTCTTTGTGTATACATCCTGTATCTTTGGCGGTGTCCAGTTTCCACTATGAGTCGGGCATCTATTGAGTATCTTTGATAGTTCAATGTAAAATTCAGCCATTTTCTCTGATGCTGGCCCAAATAAATCACTACATGCTTGCCTGACAAGTTCTTCATATTTTACATAGGGGTTTTCCATCCCTTTTGCAACTGTATAATACATCAGCCAGTTTAATGGAAATTTCTCCTGTTTTTCTCCATCATTGCCTTGATAAAATATCCATTCAACATCATTTGACTTCCATAACCTTAAATCTATAAGTGCAGATTCCCCTGGCAAAAATGGAGTGTCCTGCCATTCTTTTACATCACAACCTGGAATATAGTACTCGTAAATAGCAAGTTTTGCACCTGTTTGTTTCCACTTTAAAAAATTCTTTATCCATCCCTCTTTTCCAGGACAATTGCTATCTCTTAGTGAATGTGCCTTGCAACTATTGTTTATCACCATCGCAAATACACCTGGCTGTGCCTTGGTATTTTCAGGTGCCTTCGCTGTAAACCAGTATGCATAAAATATCACGTATTTGTCAGGATGTGTCTTGCGTAATTGGGTTGCAATAATGTTGGCAAATTCTAAACTCTGCTGCGATGGGTTAGCTCCTAATTTCTTACATTCTTCACACTCACAAAATCCTCCACAGTCATTCGCCGATAAACTAAACATCATCCTTGATGGGTCTTTGTCAAAATATTCACGCGCTTTCTCTAATATTATCCTTTGTACATCAGGGTTTGAAAAGCATATCTGAGCATTCCTATCCTGACGCTTGCCACCAACAAGCGCAAAGTATTCAGGATGTTCTTTAAAATATTTTTCTGGCGGTATATATGAGTAAAGAGCATGAGAATAATTACCACTCACTCCACCAAGTCCCCATGCCTCTGGATCAAAATCCTCTCTTTTCCATTGCCACCATATACTTCTGTGACTGAATGCTGGCGTTAGCGATATATCAAGTTTTTCTATACCTATGTCTTTTGTCTCTGGGACTACCTTCCAGTGTTCAGCAGGACCATAAAACTTCACCCCAATGTGCTCTAAAAATAAATAAGCTGCCCTGACTGACCCTGAAAAACTTCCTGCATCATTACCAGCTATGTGAATTACACCACCATCCCTTTTTACTATAGCAATTTCTTTCTCAGGATAATTTCCTTGCTTGATACCTAATTTTTTGTTTAATTGTGTGTTCCCTATCGAAATCACTGCACCTTTTATATCAGGACTTTCTTCAACTATAGGCAGCCCTGCCTTCGTCATCTGATATATATACATCTGTATCAACTGCGATGCCTTCTTCTCTTTCTCACTGGGTCTTTGCGGGACTACTATCTTTGCCAATGCCTTACCATCTTTCACTATGTATAACCTGCCCTTCTCTATCACCAATGGTATCTCCTTTGCCTGAGCTACATAACCTGGTATACCCCAGAATTCAACTTCATCTATAAAAAAGCCCCATTCCTTTAGCCTGAATATAAACCTAACCTCTTTCGCCCATATCGGCTCACTAAATTCATATTCATACCACGCCTTTTCCTGATTTACCTCAATCTTTCCTATATTAATCCACTCACCATCTGATTGTATCCTGCTTTGTATCTCTATTAGCTTGGGCCTGTTCTGCCTGACCATCAGTATCTTTATCAACCCTATCCTGTGTTGCTCAGGCCAGATAAAGTCTATCGTAAGGTCTTTCCAGTTCATTCCAATACAGTCCCACCAGTTTCCCCAGGGTTGTCCATTCAATAACCTGTTTCCAAAAGTACCTTCTTTGTCCTGTAATCTGTCAGGCGGATTCGTGGGCTTATCAAATGGATAAATGTATCTCAACCCAAAATCCTGCCCTTTGCCACCATTGTTGCTCAATAAAACATAACTCTCTTTCTCACAATACCCAACAGAAACAAAAAATAAACACAATATCAACATTATCTTTTTCATCAACACCCCTTACTGAAATTAAAAATTACCAGTAATTTGGTCCATAGTAGATGGAGTACCTTGGAATATTAAGCTGGGCTGTGCTTTTCCATTCAACATGTCCATCACAATAAACTATGTTTTCTCCATCAGCATGATTGTTCCTTACATAACCAACACCATAAAAATACGGGCTATTGTATGGCCTCCAGGCGTCTATAATCATCGGCTGCTGGTCTGCTGGCTGAACATAAATTGGTCCATAATAATCAGAACCTGCCCAGTTATATCTACTTATGGTTTTTCCACAGAATTTTATGTTCGGTACTGGTGCACGTGGATATGCCTGCGTTGAACCATGATACAAAATCCTTCCATACATAGTACCAGAAGAAGTCATTGAATAAGTCCCAATTCCCGCTATCAATATGTAGCTGGTAAAATAGCTTCTTGAAGTTGAGTTCCAGTTATTAACAGTATGAGCAAATCCATACCAGGGATGATTCTTGAACCTTGGGTCTGCTGAAGGACAACACAAAATATAAGGATTTGTAATATAACTGCGCAACCTATCACCTGACTGTGGATGCCACATATTCCAACCTGTAGTATAACCACCATACATAAAACAATCACTTGTTCCCCATTCAACTGCTGGAAACCAGCCATCATAATCATCAGCATACATTGTCAAACTCAGTGCAAGCTGCT
>JAMWCC010000101.1 GCA_023818375.1 Candidatus Omnitrophota bacterium
AAAAGATGAACAGGCAGTATAGCCCGTGTTCTGTCAGTAATCTTCTCCTCTATCAGAGCTGGATTTATATTGTATGTACGTCGGTCCACATCCACGAAAACTGGTCTCAACTTATTATGCAAAACTACATTTGCTGTTGCAACAAATGTAACTGCTGGTACTATTATCTCATCTTGATCACTCCATTTGTATACTTCTTTCAATGCAGCTATGGATATATGAAGAGCACTCGTTCCGCTATTACAGAAAATTCCAAACCTGCAATCATGCTCAGTTGCAAATCTTTTTTCAAATTCCTTTGCCATTGGTCCGTAAGACAATCTGTTTGATTCAATAACTTTCCTAATAAACCTTTTTTCAAGGGTGCCGAAACAGAAATCTCCAACACCAACTGGTAACTTCAGTTTTTCTTTAGTTCTCATATCCATCAATCCTTACTCCACCATCTTTCAGGAAATTCCTTTTTCAATATTTGCTCCCCCTCACCCACAGGCTGAAGACCAGCCCTTTTCATGTCAGAGTCAACCATAATTTTAACGAGTTTTTGAAAATCAATCTTTGGATGCCAGCGTAAAATTTTTTTTGCCTTGGAAGAATCCGCGATCAGGTTGTCAACCTCAAGTGGTCTGAAATAACGTTTATCAATCTTTACAAATTTCTTCCAGTCCAGATCAACATATGAAAATGCTTCCTGAACAAACTCTTCAACAGAATGGGACTGCCCGGTACCGATGACAAAATCATCTGGTTTTTCGTGCTGCAACATTAACCACATTGCTTCCACATATTCGGGAGCAAAACCCCAGTCTCTTCTGGCTTTAAGATTCCCAAGATAAAGAAAGTCCTGTGTGCCTTTAAGAATGTTTGCTATTGCCATGGTAATTTTTCTGCTTACAAAAGTTTCACCTCGTCTTGGAGATTCATGGTTAAACAAAATTCCATTGCAGGCAAAAATGTTGTAGCCATCTCTATAGTTTCTCACCATCCAATAGGAATAAACTTTCGCAGCAGCATAAGGGCTGCGAGGTTTGAATGGGGTGTTCTCACTTTGCGGTGGTGGAGCATCCCCAAACATTTCGCTGCTACTTGCCTGATAAAATCTGGTTTTTATTCCACTCCTTCTGATGGCTTCAAGAATTCTTGTTGTTCCCAATCCAGTAATATCACCTGTATATTCCGGCATATCAAAACTAACTCTCACGTGGCTCTGTGCAGCAAGATGATAAATTTCATCAGGCTGAATATTATAAATAATATTACTCAACTGACCACTATCGCTGAGGTCTCCATAATGCAAAAAAAGTCGAGCCTGTGGTTGATGATAATCAACAAAAATATGGTCTATCCTACCTGTATTAAAAGTGCTTGCCCTTCTTATAATTCCATGAACCTCATAACTTTTTGAAAGAAGGAATTCTGCGAGATAACTACCATCCTGGCCTGTTATTCCGGTAATCAATGCTTTTTTCATGTTTTTTCCTTTTTTATTTTGTCAGCAATTTAACTGTTTCTATGTTATTCAACAAGAATTCAATTTTTGAAATGAGTTTTTCAATTTTCTCAAGTTTCTCATCAAAAAACTTCTTTTCCACAAAACCTGCCCTGCTTTTCTTGATTTCATTCATCAGGGGTTTGACATAATTCAGTCTCTTTTCAAGTCCTGATTTAAGTTTGCTCATTACAATTTCCTCTATGTCTTCGTTTGCAACGTAAAGTGGCCTGGTATAACCTTTTTTCCATACCTTTCTTACTGCATTCCACTGCTCAAGAATTCTCAGATTAATGCTAACATTACCCTTGCTCATCCCAAGTGTTTTCCCGATTTCTGTTGGAGAAAGTGGCTGGTCGGACAAATACAAAAACGCATAAATCTGGCATACAGTACGGTTCAATCCAAGACTCTCACCTAAATTTACTGCTGCTTCAATTAATCTATCTCTTATCTCATTCATAAGTTGTTTTCGTTGTTTAATATGTTTTAAACTATGTTAACAATTTTGTCAAGTAGTATGAAATGAATCTGCAAGAGTTTTTGACTTACTTTGTGTTATGCTTACTTTTTCTTAATGCATCCAGAGCAAGTTTTGTAAATCTTTGTGCTATGTTCTTTAATCGGAACATTCTATGTCCAACAAGATAGGTTTCCACTTTTTCACCCAGGGGTTTTTTCCAGTATTCAGGAATGTTGTCTGCCCCTATTATTGCCCCTAAAAGTGAACCAGCTGTTGCTCCAGTACAATCTGTATCAAACCCGCCCATTACTGTCAGGGAAATCGTTTTTGTGAAATCACCTTTACCATAAAAGATACCCGCGATGGTTAAAGCAGCATTGTTCAAAGAATGTGCTACATTCATACCTTTAAAAAACTCAAGAATTCGATCAGTTGTTTTGTTCCAGTCATTATCCTTTTCGCACCATTTAATGGTTTGCCTGATAACAACGGCAAGTCTACAATTTTTGGGTATTTCTGTAAGACCAATTCTGATAGCTTCCATGGGATGGTCGCATACAAAAGCAGCAGATATTGCAGCGCTAAAAAACATTGCTGCATGAATTCCTGTTCCGCGATGAGTTAAAAATGCATCTCTAAAAGCCATCTCAGCTGCTTTTTCTGGCCAGCCGGGTGCACCATAAGCCCAGGGATCACTGCGAATATCGGCTCCAATCCAGTCCATATAGGGGTTGTTCAATTCTCCTGCAAGATACGGGGAAACACCCTTCTTTAGATTACCAAGGGCAATTTCTTCTGCAGTGCAGGCAAAAGGTAGATACTTTAACCAAAAACTCGCCACATCTTTGGTAGTGAAGTCAATTCCTTTTTCTTCCAGTAGAAGAAGCCCCAGTATCGTATAAGCAAGATCATCATCAGCACCAACATAAGAAAGATAAGGTTCCAAAAAATGCTTTCTTGGTGTTGTCTGGTAATGAAGGTTATCGGGTGAAATGTTTTTTGGATCCATCTTCCAGTAAGATCGAAGTGGATAGGGCAGTTTGTGATTGAAACATGCAAAACGAATCTCATCCTTGCTCATACCTTCGCAGGGAATCCCTAGAATACATCCTGCTGCCCTGCCTAACCAGGCGCCAAGAATCTGGTTTGATAAACGTTTCTTATCAATTTTTTCAATAAGACAACGAGGTCCTGATGGCCGAAGTTTCTTTATTTCTTCAAGAGAATCAGGCTCTTTCGGTGTAAATATTTTTACTTTCTTTAGCAACCTTCTTTTTTCTTTTGAAATGAATTTTATTGCCTTTTTTTCAAAAGATGTGGTTACATTGCCTCTTTCTTTAGCAAGTGCCAACCAAGTAAGATAATCACACCAGATATCTTCTAAATTATGAAAGTATCCCATTATGTTTTATCAGGCCAGTGGGCTTCAACAATAGAACGGATGCCACCGCGTGGTGTAAATTCGCCCTTTACTGAAATCCAAACAGGTTTTATTGTGCCAACTATATCTTTCAAAATACGGTTGACCGCATTCTCATAGAAAATTCCAAGGTTTCTATAAGCAAAAATATATTCTTTAAGCGATTTTAATTCAATAATTCTGTCTTTTGGTTGATACTGGATAGTAATGGTTCCAAAATCCGGATTACCTGTTTTCGGACAAAGCGAAGTATATTCAGGAATTACAATTGTTATTGTGTAATTTTTGTGATAATTTCTGAACCAGTCAATCTTTGGAAGTTCTGCCTCCAACCCCTCAGATGAAAAATCTTTATACGTCTTATCCCGTGCCATTTTAGAAAAAATTTATTCTGAATTCCTTAAATTCCCCTGTCGCCTTTTCCTTAATTATATCTATGTTATGAATATTAAATCCAAGGTAGCTCGACTTCATCTTATCAACGAAAGACTGTAAATTGCCTGGTTCTCCCTCTGCAACTATCTCAACCCTTCCGTCAGGTATATTTCTGACCCAACCATTAACCCCGAACTCTCTCGCAATACTCGTTGCGTACCACCTAAAACCTACTCCCTGAACACGCCCTGAAACGTAGATATGCCATCTTTCCATCTTTCAATAAAAAAGGCCCCGCTTTATCGCGGGGCCGTTTACTTCATTAATATTCAGGATACGGTGGTGCAGCAGGTGCCTTTTCTTCTTTCTTAGGCTTTTCGGTAATGAGTGTTTCTGTTGTTAGCAACAACGCTGCAACACTGACTGCATTTTCAAGGGCGGTTCTTGTAACTTTTGTTGGGTCAATGATACCTGCCTTGACAAGGTCTTCAAACTGGTCTGTTTCTGCATTGAAACCGAAACTTTCTTTGTCAGCAGACCGTACTTTATCCACAACAACTGCACCATCCATGCCAGAGTTTTCTGCAATCTGTCTCAAGGGCGCTTCAAGAGCTCTCTGAACAATCTTTCCACCTGTCCTTTCGTCTTCGTCAACATATTCAACCTTATCAATAACATCTTGACACCGTAGGAGAGCAACACCACCACCCGGAATAATTCCTTCTTGAACTGCCGCTCTTGTAGCGCTTAGAGCATCCTCAACTCTTGCTTTTCTTTCCTTCATATCTGATTCTGTCGGAGCACCCACATTAACTACAGCAACGCCACCTGCAAGCTTTGCAAGCCGCTCCTGAAGTTTTTCTTTATCATAATCAGAGGTTGATTTTTCTATCTCCTTCTTTATCTGGTTGATTCTACCTTCAATATCTGATTTTTTACCGGCTCCTTCAACTATGGTTGTGTTTTCTTTATCAACGATAACCCTCTTAGCTCTACCAAGCATGCTGATATCTACGTTTTCAAGTTTCATTCCGAGTTCTTCAGCAATAACCTTGCCACCTGTCAAAATTGCTATATCTTCCAGCATCGCTTTTCTTCTGTCTCCAAAGCCAGGTGCCTTCACAGCGCAACAGGCAAGAGTTCCGCGAAGTTTGTTAACTACAAGCGTGGCGAGTGCTTCACCCTCTACCTCTTCGGCAATTATAAGAAGTGGTCTACCACTCTGGGCAATCTTTTCGAGAAGCGGTAGAAGGTCTTTTATGGCTGAAATTTTTTTGTCATGGATAAGAATGTAAGCATCTTCAAGAACCGCCTCCATCCTTTCAGAGTCAGTAATAAAATATGGTGAAAGATATCCTCTATCAAACTGCATACCTTCAACAACCTTAAGCTCTGTTTCTGTACCCTTTGCTTCTTCAACAGTAATAACACCTTCGTTTCCAACCTTCTCCATGGCATCGGCAATGATTCTACCTATTTCGTGGTCGTTGGCTGCTGCAATTGTTGCTACCTGCTGAATCTCTTGTTTGTCCTTTGTTGGCTTACTCATACTCTTTAATTTTTCAACAACTGCTT
>JAMWCC010000062.1 GCA_023818375.1 Candidatus Omnitrophota bacterium
GGACAACGTCCTAGCCATTTCGTTGAAGTATAACCACATTCTTCACACGAAAAAATTCTTCTGTCTTTTGTCAATTTCCCCTTCCTCTGAATAAAATTTTCCATGGATGAGCCTTTAAATCTTGAACCATATCAAAAATTTGGTTGTAAAGCTCATCCCTTGCCACAAGCTTTCCTATAGTACCCTTACCCGCCATGATATCAGAGACGACTGTTTGAATCTGTTCACTTACATACCCAAGTTTGATAAAAGCAATATTCATATTCTCAGAAGCTTGTCTGAGTGCATCTATCGTGTTTCTCACATCCTTTGCAATTTCTGTGTCTGATATCAGATCAGCAATTAAACCCTGTGTCTCAATTTTTTCAACAAAACCACCAATTCTTTCGCCAGTTTTAACAAAACTTTCACTTAAACTTTTAACTCCTTTAGTAATTTCAGGTAGACTTTTTTCAATGTCAGAGGATGTTTTCTCAAGATTTGATAGAATATTGTTTATCTTTTCGCTATTAGCGTTGAGAATTTGGTTTAATTCACCACAAGAACCTTTTACATTTGATAAAATCTGAATGAGGTCCGGCTTTATTTCTGCAATTGTCTCATTTATCTGAGTGGAAGTTTTTATCCAGCCTGAAGCCAAAAGATTAAAATTATCCAAAGTATCAGAAGCTTTTAACAACGTGTCATTGGCTGACCCAACAACATTTTTCAATTCTTTCTTTAAATTCTCATCTCCTGTAATCTTATTCAAGGAAACAAGCAAGGTATTGAGATTTTTGAGAATATCTTCTCCCGCACTTAAAAATCTTTCCATGGGAAGAGGATCTTCACCCTTCACTGTTTCTCCTGGTTGTATAAGGGGAACATCCTTCAGTCCAGTCGGAAATATCTCAAGATATTTTTCACCAATAATGCCATAGTTTCTAACTAAAAATCTGCTATGTCTTCCAAGTTTGACATCTGGTTTTACAACAATCGTTACGATAATTTGTGGAGAATCCTGTTCAATTGATAGAGTTATATTTTTAACCTCTCCGACCCGATACCCACTTACTCTAACAGGAGCACCAGGATCAAGTCCAGCAATATAGTTATACACCACTTTAATCTCATAACCTTTGCCACGCAATATCTTACCCTGTGAGAATACAAATACAAAAAAGATAATTAAACCCAGGAATATAAATAGACCTACCTTAAACTGAATACTCAAGAGTCTTGTTTTCATATCGATTCTCCTGCGTTCAAAAAATGCCTTATAAACTCATTTTTTGATTCCAAAAGCTCCTCCCATTTTCCTGTACCAAGTATTTCCCCGTTATATATTATTGCTATTTTGTCAGCCAGCTTACTACCAATATTAAGATCATGCGTAACAATGACATCAGTGGTGTTAAACTCTTTATGAATTTTCCCCATTAAATTAACAATACTGGCAGAAGTAATAACATCAAGCCCAGCAGTAGGCTCATCATAAAAAATGATCCTTGGCTTAAAGACAAGGGCTCTTGCTATGCCTACCCTTTTTCTCATCCCTCCACTTAATTCTTCAGGCATCTTATCCAATACATCGGTAAGTCCCACAGCAGAAAGAGCCTGTTGGACCTGTTTGCGAACCTCCTCTTCTGGTAATTTCAGATGTTCTATTAGTGAAAAACCAACATTTTCCATAACAGTCATTGAGTCAAAAAGTGCTGAATTTTGAAAAACCATACCAGTCTTTTTTCTTAAATCAAACAAGTCCTTCACACTTATATTTGACATATCATATCCAAGAACCTTCAGGGTACCTGAATCTGGCTTAATCAGTCCAACCATGCTCTTTAGTAAGACCGTTTTCCCTGAACCTGATGGACCAAGTATAACGAAACTTTGACCTTCTTCAACTTCAAGATTGATTTTCTTCAAAATCTCTCTTTCTTTAAGTTTTACAACAAGGTCCTTGATTTCGATAATCATTTTATAAAAAATAAAAAATTGCTGTAAGAATCAGGTTTGCAAGAATTACAAGAAAAAAAGAATTGACAACTGCCTTTGTCGTAGCAATACCTACACCTTCTGCACCACCCTGTGTTTTCAAACCCTCCAGACAAGAAGCACCAATTATTAGTATGCCGAAAACTAAGGATTTAAATATACCAACAAAAACATCTTTAATCTTTATGAATTCGAAACTCTGATAAAGGTAAACCCCTGACCCGATATGAACAAGGTACACCCCGATAATATATCCACCGACAATACTTAAAAAGTTTGCCATCAATGTAAGTATTGGAACCATGATCATTGAAGCAACAAGTCTTGGCGCCACCAGATAAGACAAAGGATTTACTCCAAGTACTTCAAGTGCATCTATCTGTTCAGTGATTTTCATGCTTCCTATTTCAGCTGCAACTGAAGCCCCAACCCTTCCGGCAACAATTAAAGCAACAATAATGGGACCGAGTTCTCTCACCATAGACAAACTCACAATTCCGCCAACAAAACTTTCCCCTCCAAACTTTTTCAATGTTATTGCAGTCTCCATAACCATCACCATACCTGTGAAAGATGCGATTATACCTACAAGAGGAAACGAGTCTATACCAATCCTAACCATCTGTTCCAATAAAATTTTTTTCCTCTTTAGCCCATCAATTAGTGTATACTTCATAGAATTAAAAAGCATTACACTAATTTCGCCAAGGTATAAGATTGATTCAAGTGCAAGCTTTCCAAGGGACTCAATAATTTTTGTCATGTCGGCTGTCGCCTAGAAAGATTTTCAAATCTTAAACAATGTTTCAGGAATGTTAGCTGTATTCTATCTGTTGGACCATTCCTATGTTTTGCAACAATCACATCTGTAATACCTTTCACCTCTTCTGAATCATCATATTGTTCATCCCTGTGGAGAAATATCACAAGATCTGCATCCTGTTCGATCGACCCACTTTCTCTTAAATCAGCAAGCATCGGTTCCTTTTTCTCTCTTCTTTCAATTAACCTGTTCATCTGGGAAAGTGCAATCACAGGAATATAAAGTTCCTTTGCCATTGCTTTTAGGGAGGCAGAAATATCTGTAATCTCCTGTTGACGATTTTCATATCTACCTCTTCCTCTCATAAGCTGGAGATAATCAACAACTATAAGCTGAATATCTTCTTTTGATTTCAGTCTTCTTGCCCTTGCCCTCAATTCAAATATTGAAAGTGCAGGAGTATCGTCTATAAAAATCGGTGCCTTTTCTAATATCCCAGCAGCCTGAATAAGCTTTCCCATATCATGGTCTGATAGAATTCCCTTTCTCATT
This sequence comes from Candidatus Omnitrophota bacterium, assembly GCA_023818375.1. Lineage (GTDB taxonomy): Bacteria > Ratteibacteria > UBA8468 > B48-G9 > DTJG01 > DTJG01. Next base: position 3,293 of record JAMWCC010000062.1, read on the forward strand.
GAAGATGAGTCAATCCGTGCTTCAGAACAAAGCATCCTCTGAACAAGCTGCTCCTTTGACATTTCAAGACTGAAAATCAAAACTGGCACATTCTGCGTAACTGCGAGATTTTGGGCAATATTGCATGCAAATGCAGTTTTTCCCATTGAAGGTCTGGCAGCTATCACGATGAAATCAGATTTTTGAAAGCCAGAGGTAATGTTATCAAGGTCTATATAGCCGCTAGGTAAACCAGTAACATGCCCCTGTTTTGAATGAACCTTTTCAAAGAGTTCCAAATTTTCTTTAACAAGAGTAGAAATCGGGTATGCTTCTCTTGATATCATATGGCTGGAAATATCAAAAATCATTGACTCAGCAGTGTCAAGCAAACTGTCAACATCCTGGGGGCAAGAATAAGCTTCTGTTATTATTTTTGTCGATGTTTTAATTAAAGAACGAAGAATGAATGTATCCCTGACTATCCTTGCATATTCCTCAACATGAGCAGCCGTTGGAACCATATCAAACAAAGATGTTAGATAATCAATGCCGCCAAGAAGTTCAATCTTATTTTTTTCACGAAAATAATTGGTAAGTGTTATAAGATTGCACTTTATATTTTTTTCAAAAAGTTCTTGAATTGCCTTAAAAATCAATTGATGTCGATTATCATAAAAAAATTCCTGTCGCACAATCTCAAGTCCTCTTATTAATGCATCTTCTTCAAGAAGCATAGAGGCAAGTAATGCCTTTTCTGCTTCAACATTTTGAGGAATCTGTTCACTACTGGTGGATGCAGCTTTTTTGTTGGCCATGGTAGTATACAGCACCGATCAAAAATTACTAAAATTTTTTAATGTAACCTCAGGCTGTTTCTTTTTTCTGCACAACCCAGACTTTCAATTCAGCATTTATATCTCCAATAAGGTGTATAGGAACCTTATAAATGCCAAGCTTTTTGATGGGTTCATCAATCTTGATCTGGTGCTTATCGATTTCAATGTTATGCTGGCTCTTTAATGATAAGACGATATCTTCTGCTGTCACAGAACCAAACAGCTTATCTTCTTCACCCGCATTAGCGTCAATGGTAACAGATATTTTATTTAATTTTTTCTGCAAGGATTCTGCTTCTTTTAAAAGTTTTTCCTTCCTCAAAGCAGCCTGTCGTTTTATCTGCTCTACCTTTTTGATGTTTTTTTCATTAGCCTCAATAGCAAATCCATGAGGTATAAGATAATTCCTCGCATAACCATCTTTTACCTCAATAACTTCACCTTCGCCGCCAAGATTTTTGACGTCTCTGACAAGGATAATCTTCATGATGTCACCCCTCAGGTCTGGATATAAGGAAGTAATGCCATGTACCTTGCCCTTTTTATGGCTCTTGCAAGAAACCTCTGATGCTTTGCACAAACCCCTGTAAGCTTTGAAGATAAAATCTTACCCCTTCCACTTAAATACCTTCTTATCCTTCCAATATCCTTGTAATCAATTTCGTGCAATTTTTCTTCACAAAACTTACATCCCTTCGCCCGTTTCTTCTTGGATTTCTTCTTCGTATCCTTGGTCTTTTGTTCCATTTTCTATTTCTCCCTGTATGATATCTTGCGGTATTTGCCTGTCCAGAAACTGAAAATTATCTACATATACTTCAATCGTTGATCTCCTTTCTTTTTCTTGGGTTTCCCATTCTCTATAACTAAGTCGACCTTCAACAAAAATCATCGAACCCTTTTTTAGATACTCCGCACAGACTTCTGCTTTTTTTCCCCAGACAACAAGATTGATGAAACATGGTTGTTCCTTCTTGCTTCCATCTTTTGCCGTATATTCTCTGTTTATAGCAAGCCTGAAACTTGCGACTGCACTTCCAGAAGGAGTATATCTCAACTCTGGATCCCGGGTTAGTCTCCCAATT
>JAMWCC010000129.1 GCA_023818375.1 Candidatus Omnitrophota bacterium
TCTGGCTTCAATCTTACATTTCTTGATAGACTCCAATCCTTTGCTTCAAAAGCACCCCTACTTATTACAATTTTTGACATCGGTATACCCGATTTAGAAATATTAAAACCATGCACATAAAAATTTCCCAAAGTAATAAAAAATAAAACAAAACCTAGCATAAAATTCGTATCTCCTCCTGGTATCAAAAGGTATTATAGCCATGCCGTTTTCACTGTCAAATAAAAACAGGTTTTGCAACGCTTGAAAATTTTTCTTATGATGATAAAATAATGCCAATTTTTCATAACCAGGAGGGAATATGTATTTCAATCTGGTAATGCTGGTAAGTATTGCGGGTATTGCAATTGCTTTCCTATTTGCCTTTGAAATTTTAAGAAAGGACTCTGGAAATGAAAAAATGCAGGAAATTGCCAGTGCAATCAGGGAAGGTGCAGGAGCATTTCTTAAAAGACAGTACACAACGATTGCAATACTGTCAATTGCCCTTGCGATAATCATATTTCTTATATATGCGGCAACAGGTAAAATGACCTATGGATGGCATACATCCATTGCCTTTATTCTTGGTGCACTCTGCTCTTCAATTTCAGGATATGTCGGCATGTACATCTCTGTCAGGTCAAACTCTCGTGCCGCCTCAGCAGCAGGTAGAAGCATGAATGAAGCACTTGTAACCGCACTCAGGGGTGGTGCAGTTTCTGGAATTTTAGTCGTTGCCCTTTCCTTGCTTGGTGTTTCAGGAATTTTTCTTCTTTATGGAGGTTCTTCAAATCCATTAGAAGTTCCACTTTTAATTGTTGGATTTGGTTTTGGTGCCTCCTTTGTTGCGCTTTTTGCTCAGCTGGGTGGCGGTATTTATACAAAAGCTGCTGATGTTGGTGCAGACCTTGTTGGTAAGGTAGAAGCAGGAATACCTGAAGACGACCCGAGAAACCCTGCTGTAATTGCTGATTTAGTCGGAGACAATGTAGGAGATTGCGCAGGTCGTGGAGCAGACCTTTTTGAGTCCACTGCAGCTGAAAATATCGGTGCAATGATTTTGGGTATCGCACTCTATCCTGTTTTTGGCATTTATGGAATTATATTCCCTCTTGTTGCCCGTGCTTTTGGACTTATAGCATCAATCATAGGAATCATGAGTGTAAGAATCCAAGAAGAAGAAGACCCAATAAAGGGCTTGAACAGAGGCTACTTTGTAACGACTGTTCTTGCGACTGCCGGATTCTGGCTGTCAACAAAATTACTTCTTACCCAATATCATACTTTGTTTTTCCTCTCTGGGCTGATCGGAATTCTGACAAGCTATGCTTTCGTATATATCACCCAGTACTATACCGAATACAGGTATAGACCTGTAAAATCAATCGCCAGAGCATCCGAAACCGGACCTGCAACAAACATTATAACCGGTTTTTCAGTTGCACTTGAATGCACGGGAATCCCAATAATAGTAATTTCTATTGCGCTTCTGTTAGCATATTTTCTTGGACAGTCAACCGGGCTACCTGACGGCGGTCTGTATGGAACCGCTGTAGCAACAATGGGTATGCTTGCTCCATGCGCTTATATTTTAGCAATGGATACATTCGGACCTATAACTGACAATGCAGGCGGAATCGTTGAAATGTCTGGTGCTAGTGAAAATATCAGAAAAAGGACAGACAGGTTAGATGCAATCGGAAATACAACAAAGGCGCTGACTAAGGGATATGCTGTTGGTTCTGCTGCCCTTGCCGCTTTCCTGCTTTTCTCTGCGTATCTTACAGATGTTCATCTGAAATCAGTTGACCTTGCAAAGCCAGTCGTATTTATCGGGGCAATGTTTGGTGCAATGCTGGTATTTGTTTTTTCCGCATTCGCAATAAGAGCTGTTGGTAATGCTGCCTATTACATAATCAACAATGTAAGGAAACAATTCAAGGAAAAACCAGGAATACTTGAAGGAAAGGAGAAACCCGACTATGCCCAGGCAGTTGACATCTGCACAAGGGGTGCTCTGAAGGAAATGGTTTTACCAGGATTAACAGTAGTTATAGTCCCGCTACTTGTGGGAGTATTTCTTGGACCAGAAGCAGTTGGAGCAACACTAATGGTAGGAACAATCGCAGGTATTATCCTTGCCCTTGTCCTTAATAATGGTGGAGGAGCCTGGGACAATGCAAAAAAATATATTGAGGCAGGTGCCTACGGCGGAAAAGGTTCATTTGCACATAAAGCTGCTGTTGTTGGAGATACTGTCGGAGATCCATTCAAAGATACAGCTGGGCCGTCACTTCATGTCGTCGTTAAGCTTCTTTCGACATTAACCTTGGTTTTCGCGCCGCTTTTCTTAATCTTACACTCTGTTAAATAAAAACAGAGTTGTTTAGGAACAAGAGCGATGATAGAATAACAATTGATGACTACTCAAAAACTTAATGTAGGTATTGCAGGTTATGGATTCATAGGTAAAGTTCACGCCTATGCTTATAGGACAGTGAAATTTTATTATCAAGATATTCCCCAAGAAATAAATTTGATAGGCGTTTGTGCAAGTTCAGAAGAAACCAGAAGGAATGCAATTCAACAGGCTGGTTTTGAATACGCTACAGGTGATTTCATGCGGCTTGCAGAGGACAAAAATATCAACATTATTAGTTGTTGCCTGCCAAATCATCTACATTTTCAACTGGTCAAAGCCGCACTTGAAGCCGGCAAACACGTTTACTGTGATAAACCTTTAGCATTGAATGTAAAGGAAGCAACAACACTGGTAGAAATGGCGAAAAACACCAGTGTTAAAACCCAGGTGGTTTTTCAGCTAAGATTTTTTCCCGCTATTATGAGAGCCAAACAACTGCTGGAAAATGGTTATGTTGGAAAGGTGAATTTTTTTAGATTTATGTATCTGCATTCTTCCTGCGTGAGACAATCAAAAAAAGCTTACAGCTGGAAGGCAGAGTATGAAAAGGTCGGTGGTGGAGTTTTGGTGGATCTTGGTTCACACATCATTGATCTTGCTACGTATCTAGTGGGTGATTTTAAAATGATCCGCGCAAATACAAAAAATATAACATCACCAGACAAAAGAACAGATGATTTGGCTATTGTGGAAGTTGAAACCAAAGACGGAGCTATAGGAATTCTGGAAGCATCAAAAATTGCAACAGGTACCAATGACGAAGTCAGATTTGAAATTTATGGTTCTGACGGTGCACTTGAATTCAATTCAATGGAACCAAACTGGCTATATGCCTATAACATGGACGACCCTGATAATCCGATAGGCGGAATGAGAGGCTTTAAAAGAATTGAAACCGTTCAAAGATATCCCGATGCAACTGGAATGCCACTGTCAAAATTTAGCATTGGCTGGATCCGTTCACACGTTGCCTGTCTTCATTCCTTTTTACATTCAATAATTTATGATAAGCCAACAAGTCCATCCTTTGAAGAAGCATTGTATGTCCAAAAAGTGATAGAAGGTTCTTATGAATCTTCGAGAACCCGAAAGGAAGTTTTCTTGTAAGGGTAGAAAGGCGGAAGGATGATTTTTAATGATGATAAAACTGAAAAAGAAATTATTGAAAAAATAGATGCTGCAAAAGAATTCCTTGATAGAACCCCACAAAAAATCCTGATAAAAAATACAGGCAAGATTATAAAAAGTATACCTGCAATACCCCAAATATCAAAAAAATGGTTTCAAAAATCCTACGTTATAGAACCGGATAAGAACGATTTTCTGACGGGTAAAGGTGTTTTCTATTTAACTGAGGGAAGAAAGCTCTTTCTTGATACCACAGCAGGACACTATCAGATGACATGGGGATACGACCATCCTGTGTTAATGAATAACCTCGAGAAAGCATTAGAAGCAGGAATCCCATGGGATTGTCACAGTAATATACCTGGTTTCTATGTCAAAAAACTTTCTGAGAAATTGGTTCAGATTTGCAATCCGCAGGCAAATATACAATATATTCGGAATAAGCAAGATTCATTAAATACAGTACTGCTGGGTATAGCAACAGGCTCTGTGGCATGTTCAACCGCAATGAAGATTGCGATAAACTACTTTAAAAAGAATAAACCCTTAGCAAAAAAAATGGTTCTTGTATCGTTGAATGGCAACTATCACGGAACAGATTTTCTCATGCAAGGATTGCGCGGAATGTGGAAAGAACTTTTCTCAAAGTATATTATTTTTGAAATGGTTGAACCTAACGACATAAACGGATTGCGAAATGTTTTCAAAAAACATGAAAAAAACATAGCAGCATTTTTCTTTGAACCTGTAATGATGAACAGAGAAGCAATTTTGTTAAATAGGGACTTTATTCAAGAAGCAAGGAACCTTACAGAAAAAGTGGATGCGCTTATGATTGTCGATGAGATACAGACATGTTGCTGGTATCCTGAAATTTTTATGTACAAACAATTTGACATAACGCCCGACATTTTAATCCTTGGTAAAGGGCTCACCGCAGGTTTTCATCCACTATCAGCAATTGTTTATAAAAGAAAACTTGACTCCCTTAAGCAATACGATGCCATCAGCACAAATGGCAATGCACCACTACCTGCATTTATGGCATTATCCTGCCTCAATTTAATTGAAAGAAGTTTGCACACAATTGGTACTCTTTCAAGCTATTATGAGAAATCACTTGAAAAACTGGTGTGTGAATTTCCGGACATTATTGTTTCCCGGCAGGGTAGCGGTTTTCTCTCAGGGCTCAAATTCAAAAATCAGCAAATCGCCCTTCAATTTCATAAGAAATGTCTTGCAAGTGGTATCTGGTTAAGGGTTCATGCGTATTATCAAGGACATTCCACGGCATTAACTAAGTTCGCTCTGTGCGTTACAAAAGATATTATCGATTTTGCCACCACATCCTTCAGAAAAATTTTAAAAAGATTTTAAGCTTTTGATTCAAGTGTTTCCCTAACATCCTGATTTATTATTTCTCCATCAAGAATTGCGCATCCCCTATTGATAGCATCACAAAATTTTCCTGCGTTTTTACCATATTTAGCGATAATTCGTGCATATTCGATACTTGCTGCATTAAGTGCAATGGTTGAAGTTCTTGGAACAATCCCCGGCATATTGGGAACGCAATAATGAAC
>JAMWCC010000027.1:0-2791 GCA_023818375.1 Candidatus Omnitrophota bacterium
CAAGAAATTATAGAGTTGATATACCAGAAAATATGAAAACTATTGCATTGAGAGATACTGTGAGAACATTGATAAACGAAGATGGATTCATTCTTATAGATATCTCCGATGGAATTAAGAATCCAAAAACTAAAACTTTTGCTAATTTTTTACAAAAAGCAGGTATGTCAAATTTCAAGATACTGTTTGTAATTGACAAAAATTATGTCGATAGAGAAATATTGATAAGATGCATCAGGAATATTGATAATCTTTCATATTGTTATGCTGAACAGCTAAATCCATACTTACTACTGACACACGATAAGGTTATTGCACAAAAGGACATTTTTACATTTTTTAAAGAAATTGCAGCAGGAGAAGGAAATGTTTAATCCATATAACATAATAAAATATCCCCTTGTAACAGAAAAGGCAACTGGTCTTGAGGAACAAAACAAATACATATTTGTGGTCGATAAAAAAGCAAGAAAGACTCAAATAAAGCAAGCGATAGAAAGTATTTATAAAGTGACCGTATTATCCGTAGCAACCATCAAGATGCCTGCAAAGAAAAGAAGATACAGGATGGGACAGGAAGGTTATACTTCTTCATATAAAAAGGCGATCGTCACCGTGAAAGAAGGAGAAAAAATTGCCATTACGTAAGTTGAAACCAGTTACAAGTAGTCAGAGGCATGCGGTTATTCCTGATTATTCAGAAATAACAAAGCAGGAACCAGAAAAAAGCCTTGTTGTGGGTAAGCGTAAAACAGGTGGAAGAAATAACACTGGTAGAATAACTGTTAGGCATAGAGGTGGAGGTCACAAAAAACTTTACAGAATAATTGATTTCAAAGGAAGAGCCGGACAGGCAAAGGTTTTGAGTATAGAATATGATCCAAACAGAACAGCTAATATTGCTTTAATTCAGTACCCTGATGGAAGAAAGGCTTATATTATTGCTCCGGTTGACTTAAAAGTAGGTTCTCATATATATTGTGGAGAAGATGCCTTGATATCTTATGGAAATAGGCTTCCACTTGCAAAGATTCCAGAGGGAACAGAAATATACAATATAGAGATTCAACCAGGAAAAGGTGGACAGCTTGTTAGATCGGCAGGTTGTTCAGCGATTCTTGTCACCAAAGGAGACAAGTTTGCATCTGTAAAACTTCCTTCTGGAGAAGTAAGGTTGATTTCCCTTGAATGTATGGCAACAATAGGAAAAGTTAGTAATCCCGAACATAAATATGTTTCCCTTGGTAAAGCAGGAAGAACAAGATGGTTAGGGATAAGACCCACGGTCAGGGGTGTTGCGATGAATCCAGTTGACCATCCTCATGGCGGTGGAGAAGGAAGGGGAAAAGGAAATATATCTCAGACGCCATGGGGTAAGCCAACGAAGGGTTATAAGACTCGAAATCCAGATAAGTATTCTAATAAGTTTATTGTTCAGAGAAGAAAGAAATAGGAGAGCACGATGCGCTCATTGAAAAAAGGTCCTTTTGTAGATCCGGTTTTGATTGAAAAACTACAGAAGCTAAAGGCTTTAGGAAAAAAGGAGCCGATTAAGACATGGTCTAGGCGTTCCACGATTATTCCTGAATTTGTTGGATATACATTTGCTGTTCATAATGGGAAAACATTTGTTAATGTGTATATAACAGAGAATATGGTAGGTCATAAACTTGGAGAATTTGCACCTACAAGGATTTTCCGAGGGCATGGTGCCCATACTGAAAGAACAACGGAGAAGACCTAATGGAAGTTATTGCTAAACTACGATATGCCAGAATAAGTCCAAGAAAGGCAAGATATATCAGACCGATTGTGGTCAATAAGGAAGCGGAATTTGCAATGAGCATTCTTGAAAATACGCCTAACAAGGCTGCTACGATTGTTAAAAAGCTCATTAAGTCAGCACTGGCGAATGCACGGCAAAAAAATCCGGACCAAACCAAATGGTATGTAAAAAATCTTTATGTAAATGAAGGACCGAAGATGAAAAGATTGCGAGCTGCTCCAATGGGCAGAGCGGTTTTGATTATGAAAAGACTGTCGCATATTACCGTTGTACTTGAAGAACTTTCAGAAATAAAAACAATTGAGGGAAAGGAACATGGGGCAAAAAGTAAATCCAATAGGACTTAGGCTGGGTATAAATGAGAGATGGAGATCGTTCTGGTATGCAAACGATAGGAATTTTAAGGATTTTTTGAGAGAAGATGCGGAAATTAGAAGATTTTTATTTAACAGATTTCCAAGGGGTTCAGTCACACGTGTGGATATTGAAAAAATTGCTGAAAAAATCAGAATCAATCTGTACAGTCCAAGACCCGGGGTTGTTCTTGGTCGAAAGGGAGCAGAGATAAACAGTGTAAGGGAAGAACTTTACAATAAGTTGAATAAACAGATTTCTATAGATGTAGAAGAGGTGAAAACTCCGGGTCAAGATGCACAATTTTTGGCAGATAGCATAGCGATGCAGCTTGAAAGAAGGGTGCCGCATAGAATAGCGGTAAAAAAAGCCATGGCTTTGAGTTTACAATCAGGGGCGTTGGGTATCAAGGTTAGAGTTGGCGGCAGACTTGGTGGAGCGGAAATTTCAAGGTCAGAGCTATATATTAAGGGTAAAGTTCCCCTTCACACTCTGCGTGCCAAGATTAGCTATGCAACCTCAACAGCAATAACAAAGTTCGGATGTATCGGTGTAAAGGTATGGATTTTTCTGGGTGAAGTTTTTGATAATCAGCAAAAGATAATTCAGAAACCTTCAACACCACAGGTAGATTTTGAAATAAGTCATCCT
>JAMWCC010000027.1:2801-5020 GCA_023818375.1 Candidatus Omnitrophota bacterium
AAATTAATACAAGGAGTTATAGAAATGCAGTTAATGCCAAAAAGAGTAAAATACAGAAAAGTTCAGAAAGGTAGGACAAAAGGTAAGGCTACACGCGGTGCAACAATTTACTTTGGTGATTATGGACTGCAGGTTTTGGAACCAGGTAGATTAAAAAACAATCAGATAGAGGCAGCTCGTATAGCAATTACACATTACCTGAAATCCAAGGGAAAACTTTGGATAAGGGTTTTTCCTGATAGACCATTTACAAGGAAGCCTGCTGAAACAAGAATGGGAAAAGGAAAAGGAGATGTTGCAGGCTGGGAAGCTATTGTTCTTCCGGGCAGAATCGTTTTTGAGGTTGCAGGGGTTGAGCCAGAAATGGCTATTGAAGCATTGAGGCTTGCATCTTATAAGTTACCTGTTCAGACAAAAATTATAAAGCGGGAATTACTATGAAAAAACAGGAATTTCAGGAACTTAAGGAACTTACGATAAAAGAACTTGAGAATAAAAGGTTGGAACTAGCTAAGCGTCTTTTTGAGCATAGAACCCAGGTAAAACTGGGACAGATGAAAAATACAGCAATTTTGAGAAATTTACGTAAGGATATAGCGAGGATAAATACCTTGATTCAACAAAAAAGGTTGAGTACTGAAAGAGGCGAAAGATGACCGAGAAGAAAAGTGTTCAAAAAAAGGGTATTGTTGTAAGTGACAAGATGGACAAGACACGAGTTGTACTTGTTGAGGTGCTTACAAGGCATCCAATTTATCTCAAGACGATAAAAAAAAGGAAGAAATTTTATGCACATGATGAATCAAATGTTAGTAGGGTCGGAGATATTGTTTTAATAAGACAGTGCAGACCATTAAGCAAACTTAAAAGATGGAAGATAGTTGAGATATTGCAAAAGGCTGTTTTAAAAACCGGAGGAGTAACCAATGGTGCAACTGAGAACAATTCTTGAGGTAGCAGATAATACTGGTGCCAAGAAAATTAGCATTATAGGTGTCCTGGGATACTCTAAAAAAAGATATGCAAAAGTTGGTGATATTGTAAGGGCTAATGTTAAGGATGCGCTGCCAGATGGTATTGTAAAAAAGAAACAGGTAGTTAAGGCTGTGATAGTACGGACAAAAGCCCCGATAAAAAGACCTGATGGTTCTTATTTAAAATTTGACCATAATTGTGCAGTTATTATAGATGACGATCTTAATCCAAAGGGTACAAGAGTTTTTGGTCCTGTTCCGAGGGAATTGAGAGACGCAAAATTTATGAAAATCGTTTCATTAGCTCCGGAGGTACTCTGAGATGGGTTTTTTAATCAGGAAAGATGACTTTGTTGTTGTAATCAAAGGGAAAGATGCAGGCAAGAAGGGAAGAGTGATAAAGGTTTTTCCAAAGGAAAGTCGTATTCTTGTTGAAGGTGTCAATTTGGTAAAAAAAGCTACCAGACCTGGTAGGGTCGATAGACAGGGAGGAATTATTACGATGGAAAAACCTATTTCAATAAGCAACGTTCAGTACTTTTGTATGAAATGTGCGAAAAGAACGAGACATGGTGTAAAGATAATGGAAGATGGTTCAAAGGTTCGTTTTTGTAAAAAGTGCGGGGAACTGGTGGAGGTGAAGTAATGGAGCCAAGATTGAAAAAGCTTTATAAAGAAAAGATTGTTCCAGCGATGATAGAAAAATTTGGATTTAAAAATCCGTTGCAGGTTCCCCGACTTAAGAAGATTGTTATCAATGTTGGAGTTGGTAGAGATAATAAAGATGCAAAGGCAATTGAATCAGTTCAGAAGGAACTTGCTTTGATTTCAGGTCAAAAACCTGTAATTACAAGAGGAAAAAAATCAATTTCAGCGTTCAACCTGAGAAGAGGAGATATCTGTGGAGTTATGGTTACCTTAAGGGGAGACAGGATGTATGAATTTTTGGACCGGATGATAACAGCTGCACTTCCGAGAGTAAAAGATTTTAGTGGGTTGCCTCCTAATTCATTCGACGGAAAATCTTCGTATACCATTGGTATTAAAGAACAGGTAATTTTTCCTGAGGTCGATTATAACACCATATACAAGGTTCGCGGGATGAATGTAACCATATGTACTGACGCAAAGAAGGTTGAGCATGCTAGAGAACTTTTAAAGTTGATTGGATTGCCCATAAGGGAGGAATAAAATTGGCGCGTAAATGCTTTTTTGAAAAAATGAAGAAAGAACCAAAGTTTGGAG
>JAMWCC010000012.1 GCA_023818375.1 Candidatus Omnitrophota bacterium
TTCCTCACCTGGTCCATACACAACGCCTGGAATAAAACCATTCCTCCTTAAAGAACGACTGGCACCTTTTCCTTTTTCAGTTCTTGGTTTTGCAAAAAATGCAACTGGTTTTTTTTCTTTTTCAATCATTTTTACCTCCAAAGAAATGTAACAGCACATAAAGTTTACCATCAAAAGCCATATTGTCAATAGTTCAGTTATGTGGTAAAAAATAAAACTATGGAAATATTTTTCACAAAAGAGTTGCTTGAGTACTATGAGCCAGGGCATCCTGAGAGTCCTGAAAGAGTACAAGCCATTATCGATTTCCTTGAAAAAAAAGGTAGAAGCAATTTTTTAAGCTTTGGCAGCGCACAAGAGAGTATACTTTTAGAAGTTCATTCCCGAATGCACATTGATGCTGTGAAAAAGAATAATTTTTTTGACCCTGATACTCCTAACATCCCAGACATTTTCAAATTTGCATCTCTTTCAGCTGGAGGTGCTTTGGCGGCAGCACAACTGGCAATCGATAAAGAAGATGCTTTTGCACTGATAAGGCCTCCTGGTCATCATGCAGGAAAAGATTTTCTTGGAGGATTTTGTTATTTCAACAATATTGCGATAGCAGTGCAACATTGTTTAAGATCAGTAAAAAAAATAGCCATTCTTGACCTTGATGGTCATCATGGAAATGGGACAGAATCAATATTCAAGGACTCGAAGAATGTATTGTTTATTTCAATTCACCAGGCTCATGCTTACCCATGGACAGGGGTCATGAGTTTTTCGAATTGCTATAATTTTCCAGTGAAAAAAGGGACTGGTTTTCCTGACTACAGGATTTTTCTTCATGAGGCACTCGGTCTTATAAACAGATTTGGCCCTGATATTGTAGGTATTTCTCTTGGTTTTGATACACATAGGAATGATCCACTTCTTGACTTGAATTTTGTTGATTCTGATTACTACCATATGGCTAAGATGATTGGAAGAAGTATTTGTGTTCCTACTTTTTTTGTACTTGAAGGTGGTTATGACATAAAATCAATCGGTAACTCTTTTTTTTGTTTTTTATCTGGCTGGGAGAAGGTTCGATGATTTTTAACTGAGCCTTGAGTTTTTCAACACCCGCATTTATATTTAAAGACAAGGAGAACGGATGAAAAATATTAAAGTAATATTCGAACCAGGAATGATCGAAATTGAAATACCCGCAGGTAGTAAAATAATTACAGCCATAGAAAAAACAGGAATTCCATTTGAACTGCCGTGTGGTGGCAAAGGGATATGTGGGAAATGTAGTGTAAAGGTGATTCAAGGAGCGCCTTTGCCAACCCAGACAGAAAAAAAGATTCTTGGCGAAAAAGTTAAGGATGGGTGGCGACTTGCGTGTCAATCAAAACTTAACACAAATGCAAAGATAGTTGTTGAAAGTAGAGCCTCCTCATATCATAAGATATTGACCTCGAAGTGTTTGTGTGATATTTTACACAGTCCTGCTATAACAAAGAAGAACTTTAATATACCAGAGATTACACTTGAAAACCCGATTTCCCTTCAACAGCAGGTTGCTTTTCATTTAGGAATAGAACCAAGACTAATCAATCCGTTTTTGTTTAGAGATGCACATTTGATAGGTGAAACCAGATTCACATCAATTTTTTATGAGGAAAATCCGATAGCACTCGAGGTTCAAGATCCCCAGCATTGTCTTTATGGTATTGGTTTTGACCTTGGAACGACAACAATGGTTCTGACTGTGTTTGATCTTGAATCATGCAGAGAAATAATAACAATTGTAAGGCCAAATCCCCAGATAAAATTTGGTGATGATGTAATAAGTAGGATTGATTTTAGCCTTAAGGGCGATGGGTTAGAAAAGCTTCATGAAGTTGTTATTGAAGAGATAAACAAGATGATCAACGAGGCTGCTAAGACAGCTGGTATAAATAACAAACATATTTACCAGTTTGTGTTGGCAGGAAATACTGTGATGGAACACATTTTTTTGAAAATTCCATTAAATTCATTAAGCAGAATTCCTTTTAATCCAGTAGTTAAAGGTCCTGTGGAAACAACTGCTTCTCAGGTTGGTTTGAACATAAATCCAGAAGGAGTGGTTTTTGTTTTTCCTGTTCTTGGTGGATTTGTTGGCGGAGATACTACTGGTTTAATTCTTGCCACAGGTATTCACAGGGAAGAAGACATTCAGATGGGAATTGATATTGGCACAAATGGAGAGATTGTTATTGGAAACAAAGATGGAATAATTGCAGCTTCAACTGCGGCAGGACCTGCATTTGAAGGTGGAAGGATAAGCTGTGGAATGCGCGCACAGACAGGAGCCATTGAAAAATTTTGGTATTCAAAAGGAAATCTTGGCTGGCAGGTTATAGGTGGAAATAGTGCCAAAGGTATTTGTGGTTCAGGTCTTGTTGATATTGTGTCGATAATGAAGGAGCATGGAATTATAAATGATGCAGGAAGATTTGAAGAAGAAACACAATCACCGCTGAAAAAACATCTGGTAAGACATGATGGAAATTTTATTTTTGCACTTGAACCAGAAAAGCCAGATTATATACATATAACTCAAAAAGACATAAGGGAATTTCAGGCAGCAAAGGCAGCAATAAGAAGTGGAATAGAGATTCTTATGAAACTTAAAGGTATAAAATTTGAAAAGATTAAAAAGATCTACCTTGCTGGTGCTCTTGGAAATTTTGTTAATGTTGAAAATATAAAAAAACTAAAAATGTTACCTGACTTCCCAACAGAGAAAATCATTCCTTCTGGTAATACTTCCCTTGCTTCAACACTTCTGCTTTTGTGTAATAGTAAATTGAAGCATGAGTTTTATACCATTTTAGAAAAAACAAAAACTGTTGAACTTTCCATCCATCCTGAATTCCAAAACATATTTACTGAATCCCTTTTCTTTTAAATTATGGGAAAAGACAAAGATCTTGTTTCAGTTGCGATTGATATACCGGAAAAAAAACTTTTTACTTACAGGACAACTATTCCTGTAGAGATAGGTCAGAGAGTAAGGGTTCCTTTTGGGAAAAGGATTGTTCAGGGTTGGGTGGTTGGCCCGGGTATTTCTGGCGATTACGACTACAAAAATATTATCAAGGTTTATGATGAAAAACCGATAATAAATGAATTTCTAATGAAGCTGGCAGTTGAAATGGCAGCAAATTACTTTACATCTGTTGGGAACGTCCTTGGAGCAATGAACAAAAATCTCTCTTTAAAAAAGATACCACCGGATTTTAAATCGGAACAAACAAATTTTTACACGTCAAAGTATACTGAAAATACAATCTTCGATAATATTTTAGATTCTATGAAGTCAAAAAGTACGTTGTTAGCCATTGTGAAATTTGCGTCAATTGAAAAAAAGAAAAAGTTTTTCCTTGATCTTTCTGGTTCATGTAGAGGTTCCTGTGTGATTGCCTTTAGTAATCTTATTGATGTTAATCGTTATTCTGCGTTACTTGAATCAGCTTATGGAAGAAGGGTAATTGTTTTTACAAGTGAGTTGAATAAAACAGAAAAAAGTATCAAATGGAAAAGGATGATTGAAGAAAAAAATTTGATCATTACAGGTACAAGAATTTCTCTTTTTTCTCCGGTTTCAGATTTAGCAATTGTTGTGGTTGACGAACCTTCAGAATATGGACATAAGGAAAATCAGCAGCCAAGATATAATTCGAAAGAAGTTGCTTTAATGATTTCGAAAATTCTTAATGTACCGGTTTTGTTTACTGTTTTTCAGCCAGACGTTGCTGATATGCATATGGTAGGGTCTTCCAAAGCTTTAATGATTGAAATAGATAAGGAATACCAATTACCACAGGTTTTAACCAGTCAGATTCGTATGAAATCGCAGAAGGACTTTTTAACAGATACTTCAAAACATCTTCTTGAAAAAAATGTTATTGAGAAAAAGAAGGTTGTCATTATCCATAATATTAAAGGTTATGCAAGAGTTATCATTTGTAAGAAATGTGGTAACGTTTTTGTGTGTGAAAATTGTGGTAATAGGGCTGTGCCAGTTTCTGAAAGTTTTGTTTATTGTATTAAATGTAAAATGTTTACAGAGATTCCAGCAAAGTGTCCTGATTGCAAAAAAGGATCTTTAATAACAAGGCAGCCCGGTATTAGAAAAATCTTTTTTGCTCTTAAGTCCTTATATCCTGATTTGAGTATAAGTTTAATTTCGGAAAGAGAAAAGATTGATATCGGTTCTGACATTTTTCTTGGGACCCAACATATTGTAAATTATCTTGAGCAGATTTCTCCTGGGCTTTTGATTTTTGCAAATGCGGATACCATTGCGGCAGGAAGTAGGTTCAGAAGCGAAGAGAAATTCTTCCTTCTTGTAGAAAAAATTAAAAGGATGATGTGTGGAAAAGAAAACACCATAATAATTCAAACAAGGAATCCAGGATTAGATGTCTACATAGATGTGGCTAAAAATAATTATGAAAACTTTTACAAACGGGAACTCTCAATAAGAAAAAAACTGATGTTTCCACCATTTGGTGAACTTATTGAAATCTGTTTTTCAGGAAGAAACTGGGGAAAAAATAAGAATTTTGTTTTTGATGAACTGAAAAAGTTTGGAGAAATCTATGAGGTTTCTCCAAAGGAAAAGGAAGATACAGTATGGTGGAAGGTCTTAGATAGAAAGATTGCCTTTGAGATACTCCAATCTGTGATTGATAAATACAGAATAACAAAGATCTCTTTGGACACCACCCCCTACTTCTGATACTTGCTCATTTTCCATACAATGAAGCCCATGATTGACTTTAGAAAAAAAAGAAAAATCAAAGAATTAAGAATTCCAACTGCTGAAATGAGAAAAATTGGGGTCAGAATGCTTCCTAAGGTTGCACCAGAAAGATCAGCCGCATAAAACCTGCTGATTGAATCAGAGAAAACCTTTTCTTTTGAGAGGTAAATTTTGTTAACAAGGGGAAATTCCCATCCAACAAAAAAGCCCACCACAGCCATTGAAAAAAAGAAAAAAATTTTTGTAGTCACATCTTTTGCCGTTAGTAAAAGGATTACACTTATAAAGATTAGTTGAACTATCTGCCATATAAAAAGGTACCTTGTCCAATTTTTTTCTATTTCAACAATTCTTGAAAAAATTAAACTACCAGCAGCCATGCCTCCCATAAAAAGCCCTGTAAGAATACTCAAATAAAAATATAGAGACCCATGATAAAGCTGGAATAAAAACATGAAAATAAGTTCTAAAGCGATGGTGACAAAACCTGTTGACATAACTGTAAATTCAAGGATTTTTGTTTTTTTCTGTTTTGTGAGAGGAAAGAAAAGTATTAAGGTGATTGCAAATAAAGTGATAACAATAATTAAGAATGATTTCTCAATGCCTTGTGTGTTTCCTGTTGATAATAAAAGCCAGTATTCAAGAGCTGGTATAACTATAAATGGTCTATTACCAGTGTTGATTAACCGAGTAGAGCCATCTATCATATTCAAAAATTGTTCCTTTTTTTCTCTATTGAGCTTTTCCTTAAGATAGAAATCAGTGATAATGTTTGTATATATCCTTTTTTCCTTTTTTCTTGATGACATCAATTGGGCAGTCATTTCAGGCACATCATTTATTGCGGAGCAATATCCAGTTGAATATCCAGGAACAACCTGTACTGAATGGAAAACTGTTTTCAGACTTGAGTATAAAATTCTGTGCACACCAACAAGGGGGTCTGACATATACTCAGGGAAACCTTCAACCACCAAATAAAATATACCATTTTTTGAAAGATGTCTTTTTATTAGTTGAAAAAATTCTTTTGTGTAGAACCTGGCAGTTTTTAAAGAAAATGGAACACCTGCGTCAAGAATTATTACATCCCACTTATTTGTTGTTTTCTTTAACATTCTCAAAGCATCGTCCTGAATGATATGGATTTTTTCATTTCCATAACCAGGAAAATTTGATGGAGAAAATGTTTTAATTGCATCAATAAGTTCAGGGTTTATCTCGACACAATCAATTCTTTCAACATCATACTTCAATATTTCGGGGATAGTACCTTTCATTCCTGCACCTATTATCAAAATACTGTTTGTTCGATTACTAAAAAGCATTGGGAAATGAACAGTTGTTTCTATCCATTCCTTATCTGGATAAGGTACACTAAAAAGCAGCCTTCCATCTACAATAAAAGAAATCTGGCTGTTTTTTTCAAAGACTAAAATGTTTCCATAATGGGTATTGACCCAATACTTTGGTGGATCCTGGAGATGCCATTGTTTCAACAGAGTTATATCGTTTACCCATGAATAGAAACCACCCTTTGGGAAAAAGAAAAAAGACAAAAGCAAAAAAAAGGTAGACACCCAAACAAAAACAAGTTTTTTTTGTTTGTTTTTTATTGTGAACAGAGGAAGACAGGAGATCAGATTTAAAAGAGAAACGATGCACGCTGTTTCAAATGGATTTGTGTATTTTTGAATGATAAAGGCAAAAACAAATCCGCCAGTTAAAGCACCTGCAGCCTCCCATCCATAAAAAACCCCTGGTCCGCGCCCCTGAGAAATAATTATTTTGAAAAAATTCGCACCAGCAACAAATCTGATACCCTGGCAGAAACTGAAAATTCCTGGAGCAAGTAATATAAGAAGGGATGATTGATACACGCTCAGGATCTGGCCTGGCGAAAGATTTAACAGTGTCGGATACAGCCTGATAATTGCAAGGCTTATGATTAAATACACACCTTCAAAGATTGTAAGAATTAAAAAAATAAAACCAAAATTTTTTCTGATAAACTTTGCAACGAGGCTTCCAACAGCTCCTAAAGAAAGCCAGATTGCAAAGAATATACCCAAAAAAAGTTCATTTCCATTAAGTACTATAAAGATTTCTCTTAAAAGCAAAATTTGGCTGGACAGTGCAGAAAAGCCCTTGAGGAAAAAGGCAAAAGTAATCATATGGCTTGCCTACGCTTTATATTTTAAGCTATTTACTTTGTTTTGATATCTTCAATAGGGGAATAATCCACCTGAACCTTATATTTTTTCTTCAGTTGTTCTTCAAATGTTGCTATTTTGTTTTGTTCAAGTTTTCTTTTTATTTCCTGGGAGACTTCATTTAGGGAGCGTTGTTGAGCAGGAGAAATTTCATCAACTCTAATTATGTGATAACCAAATTGTGTTTTAACTATATCGCTTATTTCATCTTTTTTTAATGAAAAGGCAACATTCTCAAATTCTTTTACATAAATTCCTCTTTGTCCCCAGCCGAGATCTCCTCCTCTTTGTTTTGTTGCATCTGTGTTATGCTGACTTGCAAGTTCTTCAAAGCTTGCGCCATTTTTTAGCTGTTCAAGTATTTCCTTTGCTTTTTCTTCAGTTTGAACCAGTATATGCCTTAGTTTTCTTCTCTCAGGAGTCTGATACTGTTGCGGGTTTTTCTCATATTCATACTTTATTTCTGTTTCTGTCACTGGGTTTTCCTGGAGCATTTTTGAGATATAGTTGGTTATCACATACATTGTTTTGAGCCTTTCAATGTTTTCACTTTGTTCTTCTGTCAGTTTTATACCCGAATCCTGAGCCGCCGTGAAAAAAAGTTTTTCTTTCACAAATTGATCAAAAAGTCTTTTTTTCATATCAGGATTGAGATTGACATACCTTACCCGCATTTGATTTAAGTTTTTCTCAAATTCTTTAAGAGTGAAGCTTTGGTTCCCAATTTTAAGAACAACAGGGTCCTGCTTTTTTTCTGCTGCAAAACCATATGTAAAACCCAAACATATCAAAAAAATTAAAATCTTGTTCATTTTTTCCTCCTTGCATTTTTAAACTCAATTTTATTTGTTTTATTTAGCAATGTCAACAGTCCATAATCGCATCATAGTATCTAGCCGAAAAATACACCTTTGGTAAGATAAAGTTATGACTTTTTGACCACGGCATAAAAAATAGTTATAATTTTTTTAAAGGCCAGGTAGCCAAGCGGCAAGGCAGCGGTCTGCAAAACCGCTATTCACCGGTTCAAATCCGGTCCTGGCCTCTTTTAGATTAGGTTCTTATTGACAAGTTCTAAAACATCAAAAAGAGAATTACAAAGCATTGAAGGATTAGCTTTTTTAAGTTCTTCAATGGTCGAAGAGCCTGTTGGAACTACAATCGTATCCACTCCAGCCTTTTTACCCGTGTATACATCAATATCCATGTCGCCAATAAACACTGCTTTTTCTTTTTCTACTTGGAAAAGATCGAGTAATTTCAAAACCATTTCAGGATCTGGTTTTTGATTGTTTACCTGGTCGCCGAATATAGCTGTGTCCAGATATTCTTTAATTCCAAGTTTCTTTATAATCAAATCTCCTGATTCAAAAGGTCTATTTGATGCAATGGCAACCAATCTTCCATCTTCTTTTAATTTTTTAAGTAATTCCTTTGCTCCTGGCAAAAGTTTTACCCTGCCATCCAAGGATTTTAAGTGGTATTCCCTGTAGATTTTTGATGCCTGTTCTACATCTTCAGGCCTGAAAAATCTTGGAATATAATTTTTGTCTCCATGACCAACAGCTCTTTTCGCTGTTTCAAAATCAACCGGCGGATACCCAAGCTTATTAAGTGTATACAAAAGGGTTTCCCATATTGCCTGATAGGCATCCATCAAGGTTCCATCAAAATCGAATATGAAAAGCTTTTTTTTCATAACGCCAGTGATTATACTAAATTTGACACGAAAATCAAGTCTTAGAATTAAACTTTAATTTTGCTAAAAGCGTCTAAAAGTTGACAATACGCAACATAAGGTATAAATTTTATGTGAGGTGTAGCATGAAAAAAAATATAATTATGATATTGCTGATGGTTAGTTTTACAGTTTATGCCCATGCTGCTGATAGGGTTGTGTTGGGTGTAAATGAACAGATTCAGGTTCCTGGAGAAAGACGAATTCCTGATGCTTCTGCAATTGCCAATAGGGCAAAGGAATTACTCGAAATACAGAAAAAACTTTTTGACATGGAAAGAGAAGTAATTCAGCAAGACCAGGAACTGAAACAGATAGCTGAACAAATAAAACAGCTCCAGCAACAATTGAGAGAAAAAGTGGAAGATAAATTGAAAACAAATGAAGAATATCAATCTCTTAAACAACGCAAGGAACAAATCAGACAGGACTATATTAAGGCGAACTTCAAACCGAAAGAACATCCAGTAAAAAGATTTGAACGAAGATAGCCCCACCCACAATTTTTTTTCTGTGTTGATAAATGATATGATAATTTTATGTTTGGTGGAATAGATCTTATTGTAATAATGTTTGTGCTTGGCGGTATTCTTGGTGGTGCAGGACGTGGTTTTCTGGGTACAATTATTGATATCTGTGGTATTGCATTTGGAATTTTCGTAGGTTCATTTGTTTATTTTGCACCAGTAAAACTTTTTGCAAAATTTGGAATTACAGGAACAACGGTTCAACTTATTTTCTTTGTGCTTTCAAGTATCGTTCTGGCTTTGTCTTTTATTCTTTTGCTTGAAGCAATCAGAAGAAAGGTTGAAATAAAACCCGCTATTGATAGAATAATTGGTGGATTATTTGGTTCTATCAATGGATTTATTGCAGCAGCAAGCCTTCTTATAATAATGACATCTTCGGTTAATGTAGCACAGGAAATAGATCAGGCAAGGTTTGCTCCTTCTGTAAGGGATGGATTGTTGAAGTTTTATGAAAAAATCGAGAGACATAACATTACACTTCCTAAGATGATTATTCTCCCAAGTGCTTATATGGATGAATTTGGGAAGGAAGTTAGTAGTGCAAGATTTATCAAGCTGAATTTTACAAAGTTTGAAGGTTATACCTGCATTAATTGCGGCGGGAAAGTAAAATTTGCGGGTTATCTTGCAAAATATGGTGCAGGAATTGTTCCAAAGTTTGTATGTGAAAAATGTGGAAGAACTTCAGATGGCTGCCAGACCTATGAAGGATATCATAAACTCTATGATGGCTGTGTTGTTGAACTTGCCCGAAAAGGAATGAAGTTTGATTGTGGAACATGGCCAAATAGAACCTGGGTTACGCCTACAGGTCCATGTCCGTTTGATGGCAATACGCTTGAACTTATGCTCTGGCGCGAACCAATCAAATACTAATTAGATGACACTGACCTATATCTTTGGATCTCTGGTTACAGGACTCATTGCTGGTTTTATCTGCGGCCTTACAGGCATGGGTGGTGGAACAATCTATGTTCCTGTATTCTATTTTATGCTGGGTTCAATTAAGAAAGCCATTGGTACAAGTTTACTTGTGATTCTTGTATCTTCAATTTCAGCATTTATTTCACATATGAAAGCCAGTCAGGTTAATTTCAAGATTGCTGGATACCTTATTGTTTCAGGTATGATTGGGGCTCAGTGTGGAAGTTTTATAACAGCCAGAATTCCAGACTTCGCGGTGAAGATATTTTTTATCTGTCTTACGATTTTCCTTTCTCTAAATATGTGGAAAGAAAAGGCAAACAATACGCAAAACTGCACTGTGGAACTAAAAATGGCTCCTGTAAAGTTCGGACTCATTGGATTTGCCGGAGGGCTTGTTTCAGGGATGGGTGGTGTTGGTGGTGCGATAGTGCTTGTTCCATTGCTTCATCTGTGTGTTGGTGTGCCGATTAAGATGTGCATTGGCACAACACTTTCTGTGGTAATGTTTAATTCTCTTTCAGGCGTAATAGGATACCTGTATCATGGATTGGTAGAAATTCAAACAGGACTGATCACAGGTTTTGTTGCAATTTTTTCTGCCATGTTTGGAGCGAAAGTCAGTTTGCACACAGATAACAGAAAATTGAGAAAAATCTTTGCAGCGGTACTTCTTATGGCAGGACTTGCTGTTTTGATAAGAAAATAGATCTGGCATCTTCTGTGTTATTCTGATATAATAAGAATATGGAACAAATTCATACAAAAGCACTGGCATTACTCAAAGAAAACGAGCTCGTAGAAAGGGCAAAAAAACATGACCATGCTGCCTTTGAAGAACTGGTGAAAAGAAATCAAGCAAAGATATACAACCTTGGTTTGAAACTTCTGGGAAATAAAGAGGATGCAGCTGATCTTCTTCAGGAAACATTTATCAATGCCTATTACGCACTACCAAAATTTGAAGGCAAATCAGCCTTTTCAACCTGGCTTTATAGAATAGCTACAAACAATGCTTTTATGAAGATGAGGAAGAAAAAGATTCCTCTTGTCAGATTTGAGTCAGAAAAAAATGATTCTGAACAACCCACAGGTTCATTTAATATTCCGGATTGGTCTAATGATCCCCGTGCACATTTAAAGAACGAAGAACTGAGGATGCTGATAGAAAGATCAATAGATGCATTACCAGGTAAGTACAGGACAATCTTTGTTCTTCACGATATAGAGGGTTTTTCAACTGAAGAAATCAGTAAGATGCTCAATCTTTCAGTTCCTGCAGTGAAATCAAGAGTTCACAGGAGTAGGGTATTTTTAAGAGATAGGCTGTCTCAATATTTTCGGACAGGTTTCAAACAAGGGGTAAATCTTTGAGATGTGAAAAGTATTTTCAATTAATTTCAATGTATCTCGACAGAGAGCTTGATCAAATTTTGCTTGATGATCTTCAAGAACATATTTCTCTATGTGAAAACTGCATGGCATTTCTCAAAACCATGGAAAAGACAATAGCCCTTTCCAGGGCTTACTATCATAAGAAATGCGGAAGGGTACCAAAGAGTGTTTCTGAGCATATGTTCTATCATCTCAGGATAATATACAAAAAAAGAAAAATTTAATTTTCATTCCAAGGATGAACTATTTAATCAAAGGCTGGGTAAAAGATTCTTTCTGTGATTGGGATTCAAGAATATCTTCAGTGATTTTTCTTCCAGGTTGTAATATGAGATGCGAATTCTGCCACAACTGGGAGCTGGTTGAGAAATATCAGGATTTAGAAGATGTTCAATGGAGTCATATAAAGAGCTATCTTGTTGAAAACAGTGATTTTATTGATGGAGTTGTAATTTCAGGCGGGGAACCTTTTCTTTCAGATTTTCTTTTTGATTTGGTAAAAGAAATAAAACAAATGAATTTTGCTATCAAGATTGATACAAATGGTACATTTCCTGACAAGCTGAAATTTCTTATTGAGAATTCTCTGATTGATGGCGTTGCAATGGATGTTAAGAATGAATTTGAGCCAAACATTTATTCGCGGACATGCGGAGTTAGAGTTGACACAGATATGATTGAAAAAATTTTGCTTTCAGCAAAAATTTTGATGGATTCAGATATTGACTATGAATTTCGTACAACACTTGTAAGATCGTTTCATACACCTGAAAACATAAGAAGAATTGCAGAAAAGCTTAAGGGCGGAAAAAGATATGTGCTTCAACAATATAGAAAAGTAAATGTAAGAAGTAATTTTGACGGAGGAAAACCGTTTTCAAAGGAAGAAATGGAATATTTCCGTAAGCAGGTTTTTGAATTTTTTGATGAGTGCTATATCAGATTTTACACAATGGAGATGTAGTACCATCTTTCTATGGAAAATACAACATTTCTTTTGAGTTTTTTTGCAGGGGTAGTGTCGTTTTTTTCTCCTTGTATTATTCCACTTATTCCCGCTTATTTTTCTTTCCTTGTTGGTTCGTCCATTGAAGAGATAAAAAAAGGAAAGAAAAATTTGTACTCAGCAGTTGTTTTATTTTGTCTTGGGTTTACAATCATCTTTGTAATTCTTGGTGCTTCAGCAACAACGATTGGTAGATTTCTTGCTTTGCACCTAAAATATTTCAAGATTTTTGCTGGTATAATAATGATTATTTTTGCTTTGGAAACAATTGGATTGATACACATTTTTTCTCGCTATAAGGGTTTTTCCCCCCATTATAAAAATACTCCCAAAGGTTTTGGTGCAATGCTTTTTGGGGCAGGTCTTGCAATTGCATGGACACCATGTGTTGGACCTGTACTTGGAGCAATTCTTACAATGGCTTCAACTCAGGAAACCCTTGCAAAAGGTGTATTAATGCTTTTTTCATATTCAATAGGGCTTTCTATTCCATTTTTCGTTATCGCAGTATTTCTGACTACACATAAGAAGTTTAATCTTGTTATGCAAAAGCATACTAAAATACTAAGAATTATTGCTGGTATTGTTTTAATTTCATTTGCTTTGTATCTTTTTTTAGGGAGATAAGATGGATATTTTGGATCTTGCAATTATTGGTTCTGGTCCTGCAGGTTTAACCGCAGGAATATACGGAGCAAGAGCAAATATGTCTTTTGTTGTTTTTGAAGGTATGTATCCTGGTGGAAAACTTGTTTGGATTAAAAAGATTGAAAATTACCCGGGTTTTCCAACAGGTGTTTCAGGACCAGAGCTTGCTGAAAGATTCTACAATCAGGCAACAAACTTGAAGGTAAATTTCATATTTCAAAAGGTTGAAAAAGTTGTAAAAGACAAAGATGTTTTCAAAATAATTTCTGGGACACAAAGCTACCAAACAAGATTTGTTATTGTTGCTTCTGGTTCAGTTCCAAAAAAACTTGGAATTAAAGGAGAGGATGAGTTTTTGGGTAGGGGAGTTTCCTATTGTGCAATATGTGATGGTCCATTGTTCAAAAATAAAAAGGTTGTTGTAATCGGTGAAGGGAAGCATGTTGAAACAGATTTGGAATATCTTAAAAGATTTTCTTCTGTTACGTGGCTGCGCAAACCTAATAGCCAAGAAAAAAAGATTGATGGTATTTCTGTTGTTAGGGCAATACCAGTTGAAAT
This sequence comes from Candidatus Omnitrophota bacterium, assembly GCA_023818375.1. Taxonomy (GTDB): domain Bacteria; phylum Ratteibacteria; class UBA8468; order B48-G9; family DTJG01; genus DTJG01. The sequence goes on from JAMWCC010000012.1 coordinate 13,805, forward strand.
TGTTGGAGAATATTCAGTTAAATTAATTATAGCTCAGACAGAATCAGGATTCATAGAGATTGAAACAGACGGGGTTTTCATTTTTGCAGGATTTAAACCATCATTCGATTTTCTACCTCCTGATGTGATCCTAGATGATATAGGTTATGTGAAAACAGATGGTAACTTACAAAGCTCTGTGGAAGGGCTATATGCTTGCGGTGATATAAGAAGTGGTTCTTTGAAACAGATTGTGGCTGCAGTTAATGATGGAGCAGTGGCTATCAATGAAATAAGAAAAAAAATTTAATCTGTTTTACTTGCCTTTTCAATTTTTTCTTTAACCTGTTTTAAGTTTTCTTTAAGCTTTTCAAATTCAGAGATCATTCTGTCAATTTCAGCGATTGTCTGATTGAGGTTTTCAGCAACTCTACCAACTGCTTTTACCTGAGAGTCAAGCTGTTCAATGCGTGTTTGAAGAAGGGCTACCTTTTTTGTGTAGTTTATGTACAAAATTGCAAAAGAAATCCATCCAGAAAGAAGCACAACACCTGCAAGCCATATAATCAACTTTAACCTTTTCATTTTTCCTCTGGTACCATTGTAATTGCATCCTTAGGACATTCATATGCACATATTCCACATCCTTTACAATATTCATAGTCAAATTCAAAAAACTTCCCATCTTTTGTTTTTATTGCACTGTCTGGACAGTAGACCCAGCATATAAGACAATGGATACATTTTTCAGGAATATGAACGGGTCTGATGCTTCTCCAGTTTCCTGTTTTAAAATTTTTTGATGTTCCTGCTTCAAGTATGTCTCCTTCAGGTAATTCCTTCCATGTAAGTTTTTTTTCTTCCACAATAACCTCCATCAGTTTAAAATTTTCACTTGGTTATATGCCATTTCAACTGCCTTGATGTTACCTTCAATAACCTCGGGTTTATTTCTGAATTTCAACTCCAGTTTATGCCTTATGTCTCTAACAACAGCACCAAGGTCCAAAATGCCGATAATTTTTATCAATGCTCCCATCATCGGCGTATTTGGAATTTCTCTTCCTATTGTTTCAAGGGATATTTTTGATGCGTCTACTGTGCATATTTTTCCTTTAAAATTAAGTCTTTTCGCAAACTCTTCAGGGTCCTTTGATGAGTTGAGAAGAATTACTCCACTTTCAGGATTTAAACCATCTATCACATCAACCTGTTCAAGAAGAGAAACATCAAGAACGACCACAACATCAGGATTTAAAATGGGCCCGTGTGTTCTTATTGGTTTGGAACTGATCCTGTTAAAAGAAACGACAGGAGCACCCATTCTTTCAGGACCATATTCTGGAAAAGCTTGTATGTATTTTCCTGTGGAGCAGGCGGCATCACCAAAAAGCAATGCAGCGGTTTTTGCGCCCTGACCACCACGGCCATGCCATCTTATTTCAAACATTTCTTTCATGGCTCAACTCCCTTTGATAAAGTAAAATCAGAGAACTAATAAAACTGACTTCAAAAAAGCTTGCAGTGATACTTTTATAAATTTTCCAAAAATTGCCCGAGATATTATAGACCTTTTCAGGTAGATACACAAGTACAGCAATTGCCGCAAAATAAAAAAAAGCAATCACTAATATTTTATCAAGTTTTTTCCTACAAAAAAAAATAGCCTTTTTTAACGATTGTATTATACCGGTATTTTCACTGAAAAGCACAATAGGAGCAAAAAGAGATAACAAAAAATAGTATGCCGGAAAAGCAAGCCAGGCAAGCCATAAAAGTATAATGCTTGCTGCCGCAAAAAGCGAGATTCCACTTGTTGCCTTTACAGCGAGCATCAATAGTCCAGCAAACACAATAACAAAAAAAATGAATATACATTTGATGATAAGAAATCTAAGAAAAAACTTGGCGCCATTTGAAAAAAATAGTTTCACTGTTAATTTCATTCCAAGGAGAATTTTTTTTAGTGATCCGTAGACGCCACAGGTGAGAAAATTCTCCAGCATCAAAACCATCAGAAGCCACAAAAACTGAGTTTCTTGTTGATTTTTGGAAAAGATATGGTCAATGATACTTATTAGAAATAGTGTTGAACATACCACTACAACAAATAATTTAAGTTTTTCCGGGGTTAATTTCAACCCAGATTTTAGAACCTGTCTGACTGTATTCATTTAGAATCTTTCAATGCCTTGGTAAGGAATTCCTTGACTTTTCCAATCTCAACGTCATACTTCTTCTGGGTTTTTCTTTCAAGTATTTCAATCTTTCCCTGTGTTAGTTTTCTTCCGAGAGTGATTCTATAGGGAATTCCAAGTAAATCTGCATCAGCAAATTTTACACCTGCAGATTCTTCTCTATCATCAAAAAGAACGTCAATTTTTTCTGTTCTTAATTCATCGTATAAATTATTTGCAATTTCAACTTGTTTGTTATCAGCCATGTTTACAGGAACTATAATTGCTACAAAAGGTGCTACAGATAAAGGCCAGATGATGCCTTTTTCATCATGGCTACCTTCAATAATTGCTGCAACGACTCTACTAACACCTATTCCGTAGCAGCCCATTACAACTGGTTTTTGCTTTCCATCTTTATCCATGTAAAGAACATTCAGTTTTTCCGAATAGTCAGTACCAAGTTTAAAAATGTGTCCTATTTCAAGCTCTGCACAATCTCCAGCTGCTACAAATTCTTCTGAAAATTTTCCACCTATAACTCCAGAATCTGCAGATTGAATTGTAACTGAAATATTGCATCTTTGGAAAATTTTCATATATGCCTGTCTCATTTTTAAATAAGATATCTCTGATTCCCGCTCGGTTCTGTCAAAACTGTAACAGTCTTTCATGAGAAATTCCCTTGCCCTTATAATTCCAAACCTTGGTCTTATTTCGTCCCTGAATTTTGATTGGATTTGATATAACATCAAGGGTAAATTTTTCCAGCTTTTTACATATTTTCTTACAATGTCGGATACAACTTCCTCATGGGTTGGACCCAGTAACATTTCACGATTGTGGCGGTCTTTTAAAACTATCATATCTTTTCCCATCTTTTCATATCTTCCAGATTCTTTCCAAAGTGATGCTGGTTGTAAGGCTGGCATTAAAATTTCAATCGCACCTGCATTATTCATTTCTTCCCGTATAATATCGGAAACCTTCTGAAGAACCTTCAATCCAAGGGGAAGAAATGTATAAACTCCTGAAGCCAGTTTATCTATCATTCCTGCTTGATGCATCAATTTCTGACTTATAGTTTCAGCATCAGCTGGTGGTTCTCTTGATGTAAAAATAAAAGAATTTGTCCATTTCATTTTTTTTCCTCTTTTTAGTTTCGAAAAATTACAAAATATTATACACCATCATTGATAGACATCAATTTATTTTTGTCTTAACTCATCAAGAAAATTTTTCGCAAGTTGATGATTAGGGTTCATTTTTAATGTTATGATTAATTGGTTTTCTGCCATCTTTATATCGCCCTTTTGCGCATACACACAAGCAAGAAAAAAATGACTGTCTGGATCATCCCATAAAAGCCTCTCATAGTCCTTTGCAATTTTTTCAGCTAACTCAGTCTTATTTTTCTGTAAATTGTATACGATATTAGCCTTACTGAGTTTTGCAAATATTCTCAAATACATATCTTCAAAGGATGAGCCTGGATTCCATCCGAATATATATGCCCATAACCCAGCAAAAAAAAGTAGACCTATCGATCTTATAAACTTTTTATTTTTGATATCATCCCAAATTTGTTTGATGAAAACGCCTGCTGTTATTGTCATACATGCAACTGCAGGAAACCTGTATCTATCGGTTATAAAGAACATGATAACCCACATTATTTGAACAATTGTAAATGAGACAAAAAGAAAATTTTTCCTTTGTTTTGCCGCAATAAAAATACCAATGATACCAAGTGATGTTATCAAGCCGAATTTTACAAAACCAAGCTTTAAAGCAGGTATAAGTTCCCTCGCAACGTAAATGCTGAGATTCTGAGGCCATTCATAGCTATTAAAAAAAAGAATAAACTTTCTAAACAGCAATTTCCAGAAATCAATTTCTCCTGGAGACAAAAGTTTTCCCTTTGGATAAAAGAAAAGCCCTGTTGAATCAGAACTGTTTCCAATCTGCCAGTTTACAGGTCCATTGGTACATATCAGAACAAACTTTCCACTAACCGCAAAGTTTCTTGTTGTTACAGGTAAAATTACTATAGTACAGGCTAGTCCACCAAGAAGCAAAACCCTGATTATCTGTCTAAGTTTTGTTTTTGCTTTTGGATATTTTACTATTTCTTTTTCTTCCCACAGGTACAACCCAACTATGATGAATGGAATAAACGCAAGAATTGTTGGTTTAGCAAGAGCCGCCAGTCCTAGTACAATTCCACATAAAAACCATAGAGACTGTTTTTTTAATTCAAGTGCTTTATAAAGAGTGTAGATGAAAAGGATATTCAAAAGTGTTATAAAACCATCGCTTAATATTGTAACTGAATAAAGAATGATGGTTTGGTAAAAAGCATAAAGTAATGCGGCAATAATACCTGTTTGTTCATCCTTTATTTTTTTCCCAAGCAAATAAATGATAAAAATTACCAGTGTATCAAGTAATGCCTGAAATACCCCAACAAAAAAAATACTCCCATTCGATAAAGAGTATAGTAACGCAAGAAAATATGCATACAATGGTGCCATATAAAAGGCATCGCCATCAACATAAAATGGGTTTTTTATGATTGATTGAGCCCATAAATGGAAGGTTTTCTGGTCATGCTTGTCCATTAAGGCAGGGTTGTAAAAAGCTGTAGAAGAAAGCTGAACAAGAGTAAAAAACCTCAAAAGAAATCCTACGACAATTATCCCTAAGATAATAGTCTTTTTTTTCATTTACCGGCGCGAATGTAGTCAACCATATCGATGATGATTTCTTTAATAGAGGTCGAAGGAGAAAAATTGGTCAATTTTCTAAGTTTAGATATGTCTGGGACTCTCCTATTCATGTCTTGAAATCCATCCTTGTACACAGTTTCTGGTTTTACAAAACGTATCTCTGAATTACTCTTTGTCAGTTCTTTTACCAGTTCAGCAAGAGAAAGTATTGAAATTTCTTCAGTGCTTCCAACATTTATTATCTGCCGATTTGCTTGTGGTAGGTTATGGAGTTTTAGAAAAGCAGTTACAGCATCCTTGACGTGTGTGAAACATCTTGTTTGGGTTCCGTTCCCAAATATCGTTATGGGTTGATCTGAAAGGGCTTGATTAATAAATTTTGGAAGAACCATACCGTACCTACCGGTTTGTCTCGGGCCTACTGTATTGAAAAGTCTTACAATTATTATATTTAGTCCTCTTGATTCAGCATATGCAAGAGCAAGAAATTCATCTAGTGCTTTGCTGCAGGCATATCCCCATCTTTTTATTGAGGGATTTCCAATTATAATATCATCTTCTTCACAAAAAGGTACTTTCTCATTTTTTCCATAGATTTCAGACGTTGATGTAAAAAGGACAGGTTTTCTGTAGCGTGAAGCAGCTTCAAATACATTTTTTGACCCCAGAATATTAATCTCAATTGATTCAAGTGGTTTTTCCAGAACAGTTTTAACTCCAACGGCAGCAGCAAGATGAAAGATGAAGTCAACTCTTGAGCATAAGTTTTCCACGACGTACCTATTCAAAACACTGTCTATGAAAAAGTGGAATTTTTTATTTTTTAAATGATGCTTTACGTTTTCAACAGAACCTGTTGAAAGGTCGTCAATTATTGTTACATCGTTTTCTGAGTTAGAAAGCAATGCGTCCACAAGGTGCGAACCGATAAAACCGGCTCCTCCAGTGACAAGATAATTCAATATTTCTCCTTTCTAAGTTAGTAAGCCACAAACAATTATACCTGAAAATCTAAAGGTTGAAAAGGTGTAACGCTTGTAATCTTTTCAGATTCTATGGTAAGATAATTATAAAAGGAGAAAAATGCGAAGAAAAAAAAGAAAATTGAGATGGCGCTCAAAGAAGGCAAATCACAGGAAGAAACCTACAATGGGTTAATTAGATAAAAAGAGAGCTCACAGAAGTTTCAAGATGTATTCTTTTAATTGCTTCACCGAGCAATTCTGCAACAGAAAGAATAGTAAATTTTTCCGGTAGGATGTTGTGTGGGATAGTATCAGTAATAATAATCTCTGAAAGCCCAGATCTATTAAGCTTTTCAATTGCTCCATTTGAGAGTACCGGATGCGTACAGCTTACAAATACCTTTGATGCATTGTTTTCAAGGAGAACTTTTGTAGCTTCTATTACTGTGTTTCCTGTTGATATCAAATCATCCACTATGATCGCTTCACATCCGGATACTTCTCCTATCAGATGAGTTGCCTCAACCGAATCAGGACCATCCCTTCTTTTGTCGACTATTGCAAGTCGAGAGCTTAACCTTTTTGCAAAAGCCCTCGCCATTTTGACGCTTCCAACATCAGGAGCAACTATAACAGGATTTTTCATGTTTTTACTTTTCAGATAATTGATAATTACAGGCGCTGCAAAAAGATGGTCAACAGGAATATCAAAAAAACCTTGTATCTGTGGGGCGTGAAGGTCCATAGTAAGGATTCTCTGGGCTCCTGCGGCAACAAGCAGGTTTGCAACCAGTTTTGCAGTAATTGGTACTCTTGGTCTATCCTTTCTGTCCTGTCGTGCATAGGCATAGTAGGGTACAACTGCTGTTATTCTTTTGGGAGATGCTCTTCTAAAGGCATCAAGCATAACAAGGAGTTCCATAATACTTTCATTCACTGGATGACAGGTTGACTGAATAATAAAAACATCTTTTCCTCTTACATTTTCTTCTATTTTTACAGAAATCTCGCCATCATTAAATCTTGATACTTCAATCTTCCCAAGTTGTTTCCCAAGGAACCTGCATATTTTTTCTGCAAGTGGTCTGTTTGCATTGCCTGTAAAAATCAAACAGTTGTTCATACTTTGCTCCTCAGTTGAAACAAATACTCCTCAGCCTTCTTCAAATCCTCAGGTGTGTTTATTCCTATGGTTTCTTCGGGTGTTGGTGTTGTCCAGGATGAGACTTTTTTTTCATCATTCATAAATAGGGCTATAACGTCAGTAAGGTAGTACTCTTTTTTCACTGGATCCATTTTTATTCTTTTGAGAGCGTCAAACAACGCAGTCTTTTCGAAAATGTACACACCAGCGTTTATTTCTTTTATCTTTTTTTCTTCGGCACTTGCATTTATTTCCTCAACTATTTTTATAACACTGCCCTGAGGGTTTCGTATTATTCTTCCATATCCTGTAGGGTTTTCAAAAAAGGCAGTAAGGAGTGTACAATCTGCACCTGTCTCTTGATGAACCTTGTGAAGTTCTTTTATTGTATTATACGTTAAAAAAGGCACATCACCACATAGAACAATGACATTGCCGGAAAAATCAGAAAGTGTTTTTTCTGTCATCATTACTGCATGTCCTGTTCCAAGTAGTGTAGGTTGTTCAACAAAAATCACTGGTTCATCCTTTAATTCTTCCATGACCTTTTCTTTTTGAAAGCCAACCACAATAATGATTCTTTCAGGACAACAGTTTTTTAGCGTAGATACTAGATAAGACAACACAGGCTTGCCGAGTATTCGTATTAGGGTTTTCTGATTTTCCCCACCGAGACGCTTTCCATATCCAGCTGCTAGCACTACTGCTGCTGTATTTTTATTCATAAGCTTTAATTTTTACCTGCCCGGCGAGGATTTGAACCTCGAACCACGGCTCCAAAGGCCGGTGTGTTACCATTACACCACCGGGCAAAAAGATAGTTAACTTTCCTTGGATTCCTCTTTTCCGGTGGCGCTTTGTTTTTGCTGATTATAAGCTTCGATTATCTTTTTCTGAAGATAATCCCGGAATTGAGTATTTATTGGATGAGCAAGATCCTTGTGTTGCTGAGGAGTAGCCCTTTGATTTTTCTGCTCTGCAGCTTTTATTTCTGTTCCGCATTGTCCACAGTATTTATTTGTGATTGGATTTTTGAAGTTGCATTTGGGACATGGCTTTTGCATCTTTCTGCTTGGCATCGCAATAAACAGGCCATTTTTACCTTCAATAATTCGGATTTCTCTTATAACGAAGGAATTGTCGAATGTTACTGATGCGTATGCGCGCAGCCTGCTATTAGGTTTATTGATTGGTGATATTCTTGTTTCAGTAATTTCCATGTTGCTCCTCCTTTTGCGTAGTTTTGCGATAACTTTCTATTTTGTAGTGTCGCCAGTCCCGGATTACCTCCGGTAATTCATCCAGTTTGGTCTTGTTCCCTATGGCATATATCCCTCCTCCGGAGCCAGTTAAAACAAATCTTTTCCCTGCAACTTCTTCAATGATTTTCTTGCCTTCTGCTATTTTTTTGTTTAGGTTCAGTGTCACCTCCTCTAACCTGTTAAACAGTAGTTTTTCAAGTTCATCAATCCTCATATCCTTCCAGACGGATAAAAAAATTTTAATTCTTAAGCGCGCCTGTGTCAAATCAAAAAGTTGTGCTGGTGTAAGATTTTCATAAACGGATTTTGTTGAAATCTCAACATCTGGTACAAACAGATCAAAAAAAAGTGAAGGTAGATTTTCTAAAGGATGAACAATTTCACCCCTGCCTTCGATTACGCAGGGAACATCGTAAATAAATGCAGGTACGTCAGAACCAATTTTTTCTCCTATTTTGATTAGTTGTTGGGTGGAAAGTCCAAGTTTCAAGATACTATTATATGCTTTAAGAACGGCTGCAGCATCGCTGCTGGCTCCACCAAGTCCACTACCAGGTGGAATATTCTTTCTCACTGTAATTTTAACTGGATTTTTCCTTGTTTCAGGAAAAAGCAATGAGAGGATTTTAATGGTTTTTGAAACTGTGTTTACTTCAGGGATCTTCCATGGTCCATGAAATTCGACAAGGTTGCTTTCAGATGGAGTTATCTCTATCTGGTCAAAAAGGTTTACCTTTTCAACTATTGAACAGATGTTGTGATAACCATCCTTGCGTTTTCCTATAACTTCCAGGTATAGATTAAGCTTCGCCGGCGCCCTTATCTTTATTTTTTCCACGAGAAACCTTCACCTGAGCAGGCTTCAAAAGTTTTCCATTCATCACATAACCCGCACGTATTTCTTCAATAACTGTTCCTTCAGGTTTGTCATCGGTTTCGACTATTTCAACTGCTTCGTGAAACATTGGATCAAACTGTTTCCCTAAGGATTCTAATTTTTTTACGCCCAATGATTCCAGTAAATTTGATGACTGTTTTTTTAACATAATGAGTCCATCTGCGATATTTTTGTTCAGTGATGGATTCGAACAAATGTCATTCACGATTTTTTCAAATATCTCATCAAAAAAAAGCAATTTCTCAGCAAAAGATGCCTGTAGGTATATTCTGAATTCTTCCTTTTCTTTTTCAATCCTTTTTTTAAAATTCTCCATTTCAGCAGCCAATCTTGCTGCCCTTTCTTTCCATTGTGCGATTTCTTTTTCGAAATTTTTCACTTTTTCTTCGAGCTCTTTACACCTGGCTTCAAACTGTTTTGCCTTATTCCTGAACGCAGCAACCCTTCTAAAATCCCTCTCCCTTATATGGATAATTCTTTCGTTTTCCTGTGGTACTTTTTTCATCTGATTATGCCCATTCTCCATGGTGGCCAGTAAATGAAAAGAGCCTTCCCAACAAGATTTTTTGATGGTATAAATCCCCAATATCTGCTATCTCTGCTGTTGATGCTATTGTCGCCCAGAGCATAGTATGCATTTTCAGGGATTTTTACTTCCTTGTTAATTCCATAAGAGCTTGCACCCTCGCAATAATAATATAGAGGAATTGGAATATTTCTTGGTTGTTCCATAATTTTCCCATCAATGTATACATGACCATCCTTTATTAACAGGGATTCTCCTGGTAATCCAACAAGTCTTTTTACAAAATATTTCTTAGGATCTTCTGGATATTTAAATATTATTACCTCCCAACGCTGAGGCTGTCTTATTTTATAGATGATTTTATTGGCTAAAAGCCTATCATGTATTTTAAGCGTTGGCTTCATTGATTCACTTGGAATAACGAATGCCTGAACAAAAAATTGTCTCAAAATTAGCACTAAGGCTATTGCCCATACCCAGGACAAAATTTCTTTTCTTCTGTGACTTTTTTTTGTTGCCTGGTCGCTTTTTACGTTTTTCATTTGTATTTTAAGATGATGTTTAAGCCTGTATCGTTTCATTTTTCAATATCATTTCATAAATCTTGCAATATTTTTCTACCATGTCTTCAAGAGAAAATTTCTTAACAATCTCAAGGGAATTTTTACCCATGAGCTCCCGCATTTTTTCATCAGATGCGATTGTTAAAATAGCATCAGCTAGTTCTTCTGGTCTTTCAGGTTCAACAATAAGTCCATTTACGCCATGTTCTATTATCTCCGGTAAATCTCCAACCTTTGTAGCAACGACAGGTTTCCCGCACGCCATCGCTTCCAGTGCCACTACCGGGAAGCCTTCCCACCTGGATGATATAACCACAATGTCAAAATTTGCCATATAATTATACACATTCTCAACAAAGCCATAAAGTAAAACCGTTTCAGAAAGTCCAAGTTTTTCTATCAGACTTGTTAAATTTTTTTCAAGAGGTCCCTTGCCCAGAATTACAAATCTTATGTCATTTCTCTTGTTAGATACTATGTTGGCAGCTTTGATAAGGATATCAAAACCTTTTGCTTCTCGCAGATTTCCAACAGCTCCAACTGTTATGCCTTTGTGCTTTTGAATTTGTTTATCATTGGCAAGTTTTTTCCTTTTGATTTCCAAGTCGATCCCATTTGGTATTACCAGAATCTTGTTTGGTTTTATTCCCGCGTTTTCTACAAGTGCCTTCTTGCCTGCCTTAGAGTTTGAAACAACTAAAGAGCATAAAAAATCTGAAAATTTTTCCATCTTCCAGTGGATAGACCTTTTCCAGTTGTCTGTGCTTCTTTGAGAGCAAATAAGTGGAGTCCAGAAAAAGATTCTTATAAATTTTGCAAACATATTTCCAGCAAATAAAAAAGAATGAAGCAGACAGGGTTTTTCCTTAAGGAAGATATAAAAGAATTTCAAAAGACCACCAAATGGGTTTTTTTTAAAATTCAATGTGTAATATCTTAGCTGAAATAACGAAAGCATTTTGTGAAAAACTCCTTTTGCTTGCAAGGTAACAATAACTGGTTCAAAGCCATATTTTCTTATTCTGTCTGCAAGCAATATCAACATCCTTTCTGTACCTCCAATATTCTGACTAGGAAGAATGTATACAATCTTCTTATTTTTCGTAGTAGGGATGATTTTTTGGATTGACATGATTTTTTATTCTCACAATAGCAAGTTGTGCATTTAATACTGGGTCAGGAAAAACAGTTTTCAAACTTTTTCCGCTGCCAGCAAATAGTGAGAGAATTTTTTTTGAGGGACTTGCGATAATTTCTGCTTTTGCCATTTTTTGAATTAATTTATCTATCCTGCAAGAGTAAATTTTTACATGCTTTTTTTCTAGTTCAGAAGGTTTTTTTAATAAGACATAATGGACAAAATCACCGATTGATGGTAAAACCACACCGACATAACTATCTTTTTTAAATTTGTATGCAATGCATTCCAAGCTGCTTATACCGTAGACTTTTTTATCATCTGCAATAGATAATCCGTATGCAATAGAAAGACCCAGCCTTATTCCAGTCCATGAACCAGGTCCAGAAGAAACAACAAAATAATCAAACATTTGGGGTTTCATTCCAGTGGACTTAAAAAGGTTGTCAATAGCAGGTAATAGTTCCCTACTTGTGTCTTTACTTTTCCATATTTTTTTCTCAAGGACTGTACAGTCTTGTAATATTGCAATTCCAGTTTTCTGAACCGAGCATTCAATAGAAAGAAGAAACATAGGTTACAAAGTAGAGTTAAGGATTTCGGTTAAAGATTTGCTGTCAGTAGAGAAATTCTGATCAAGAATTTTTTTTGTAACAAGTTCAACAGTTGCTGTTCCCAAAGGTACCTTCCCTCTAAGCAGAAGTGGAAGTTTTTCATCATCTGCGGATATTGATACAAATAACCTGCCTTTTTGAAAAATGGCTTCGTCTCCTGTTGCTTCAGATTGAATTAAAAAGTATTGCTTTTCGCCAACAAGAAATTTGTCGATATCTTTTTTCAGCAAAGATAAAGAAATATTCGCAAGTTTTGTTATGCCAACTGTTAATTGTGATGGTTTCATTTCTTCCTGAACCATGGACCTAATTACATACATGGAAGATAGCCCGTCATAAAGTGTATCAGAAAATTTGATTTTCCCAGTTTTACAGCCATACTGTTTTCCTTCTTTAAATTTTTTCACCTCGTATGTGAGAGTTTTTGTTCTATGGTCAATGATGGTTTTTGTAATCTGGCTTGTACTTGAAGAGGCAGAGTAGTTATAGTAATAGAATGGTAGGTTGTTCCTAACGTCAATATATGAATCAAATCTATTATAGCCATTACCCACCCTTGTCCATATGCCTTCAGGTATGGTTAATCCAACAATATGAAAAACATCCCTGTTGTTAATTTTTTCTTTTTTACAGACCAATATAAATTTCCCAACATTTGCAAAATTCCATTTGATCCTATAAATAAGACATTCACCATTCAACAGATACAGATTATTAAAGTTTCTATTTACAATAGTTGGTGTTTCAGCGCGGTTTTCTTGTTTTTTAACAAGTGGTTTGTTTCTATCATCTATTTTATGCTTGATCATTATTGTTTCAGTAGAAGTAGTTTCAGTAACAACTTTATCAACCATTTCAGTGTGCTTTGAAACTGTCTTTTCTGTTTCCAACAAAACTACGCTACTTTTTTCTTCTTCTGGATGGATGGTATCTTGCGGTTTTTCCTGTAGGGGTATCAGTGTCAGCGAAACAGTCTCACTGGAAATATCCTCTGCTGGTATTATCTGGGTTTTTTTTAACACAACTTCTTTTTTTTCTGAACATCCACTAAGAAACAAAAGACCAATGATGGTGAAAAATGTTATTGTTTTTCTACCCATTTAAGATTTCCATTTGAGATTTCCCATGAGTTATTTTATCATGCTTTAGACAGGTACAGAAATACCATGGTTTATTTCTCTAATATTCTAACCTTTTTTGTTCAAGCTTGCAAACATTGACTATACTTACTTTACCTGATAAACTAAATGAGATTGAATCTCAAAAATTAAATGCTATGAGAACAGATAAATGGCTTCCAGATGTTGAATCTTTTGCAAAAAAAGCCGGACATTTCAAGGTTCAAGATTTAATCCAGCTTATGAGAGTAAATGGAGTACCAATTTCAAGGGCTACGGTTTATCGCGCAGTGAATAAACTTCTCTTTGCTGGCAAGATTATTCAAATTTCACATGAGAAGGAAAGAGTTTTTGAGTTTGTAAAACAGCAGGTACACTATCATTTTAGATGCAAAAACTGTGGCACTATCCTTGAATTCTATAGTGATGAGATTGACAATTCAATAAGAGGAAGTGCCAGAAAGCTTAAAATATTATTGAGTGAACAAAAATTGATTCTTGAAGGATTTTGCAAATTTTGTTCCAGGGGGAAAAGTGCAAGAAAAAGAAAAAAACAAAAAAAGTGTCAATAAGAACAATCTGGAACATAATAAGATTATCCTTGTTGGTAATGCAAACGTTGGTAAAAGTGTAATTTTTAGCCTTTTAACCGGAAGGTATGCAACTGTTTCAAATTACCCTGGCACCACGGTCGAAATAAGCAATGGCATTACAAGAATAGGGAACAAAAATTTCGAAGTTATAGACACACCAGGGATATCGGATTTTTTTGGAAGAACAGATGATCAACGGGTTACAAGAGATATTTTACTTGAAAATCCAAATTCAATTATTGTAAATGTGATAGATGCAAAGAATCTAAAAAGAGGCCTTATTCTAACAGTTTTTTTGTGTCAACTAGGTATGAGGCAGGTTATTGCGCTAAACATGATGGATGAAGCTAATGATAAAGGTATTTTTGTCGATCACAAAAAACTTGCGGAAATTTTTAAGGTTCCTGTAGTACCAATGATTGCTACAGAAAGAGTTGGACTTCACCAGCTCAAGGAGGCAATATTAAAGGCATCACCGGGTGCGTGCAATGTTTCTTATTCTGAAGATGCGGAAAAATTTATCAGTGGGATAGAAAGTAAACTGCCTGAAACTTCTTTCACGAACAGACGACTTGCTTTATTTATTGCAGGAGCTACTGATCAGATTCAGGAAATATACAAGAAAATGAAGGTTTTTGATGTAGATATGATTGAAGCAACATGGGAGCAGTTTCAATATACATTGTCCCAACCTATCAATTATCTTCTTACAACTTCGATTATGAAAAAAGCTGAAGATATTGCAAATTCAGTTTCAAGGAAAAGCAAACTTTTGGAATCTGGACAAAAGGATATCTTCAATAAGTTAACTATCCATCCAATTTCAGGTATATTGATTGTTTTTGTGGTTCTTTTTTTTATGTATCTTATTGTCGGTAGATTTGGTGCAGGTTTCTTGGTTGATATTCTGGAGAATAAACTGTTTGGCCAGATAATTAATCCTTTCTTTATCAAAGTTTTTTCTCAAAGTAATCACGTCATTCGTGATTTTTTTGTAGGTGATTATGGCATCATTACCATGGCACTTTCTTATGGACTTGGAATAGTTCTACCAATTACTGCAATATTTTTCCTATTTTTTGGATTTCTTGAAGATTGCGGTTATTTCCCGAGATTAGCGTTCTTAACCGACGCAATTTTTAAGTCCATGGGATTGACAGGAAGGGCAGTTTTGCCCCTTGTCCTGGGTCTTGGTTGTGGAACAATGGCAACGCTGACAACTCGTATCCTTGATACAAAGAAAGAAAAAATTATTGCAACGGTTCTTCTGGCTGTTGCGATACCATGTTCAGCACAGCTTGGAGTTGTACTTGGGATACTTGGTGCTATTTCTAAACTGGCACTTTTTGTATGGGCAATATCCATTTTTATAGTAATGGTCATTATTGGAGGTGCCCTGAATTTTCTTATCCCGGGTGAGACCCGTTTCTCAATGGAGATTCCACCTTTGCGTTTGCCATATCTGAGAAACATAGGTATTAAAACAGGTAGGAGAATAATCTGGTATCTTAAGGAGGCCCTTCCACTTTTTATTCTTGGTACGATAATACTTTTCATCTTGAATATTTCTGGGGTACTTTCATATATCATTTCATTTCTTTCACCTGTTGTGATGGCTATGGGACTGCCTGTTGAGATGAGTAAGGTTTTTATGATGGGCTTTTTAAGACGTGATTATGGAGCAGCAGGAATGTTTGATCTTTACAATGATGGACTGCTTAGCCCAGGTCAGAGTGTTGTTGGTGCAGTGGTTCTTACACTATTTGTACCCTGTGTAGCCCAGTTTTTTGTTATGATAAAAGAAAGGGGTATTTTGGTTGCAATTGCAATATTCTTTTCTGCAACCGTTATTGCCTTTTTGAGCGGTTTTCTGCTAAGCGCGATTCTGACTATTTCAGGGATTTTCTAGGATAAAGTAATGGATAGAGAACTTGAAGATATTATGCTTGAGATTTGGAAAAGGAGAGAGCAAAAGGAATCTTCGATTTCTGGGTTAGATCCTTCTAAATTGAATCTTCTTAAAGAAAAAGGATTGGTTACTATTTCAGCTGGAACAGTATCTTTTACACCACAAGGTGAGGAAATTGCCAAGATACTGGTGAGAAGACACAGATTGTGGGAAGTTTTTTTTCATGATGTACTTGGAATGAAAGAGTTTAATGAAATGGCAGGAGCGTTTGAACATGAAGCATCAGGAAATATCGATCAGGCGCTTTGCGATTTTCTTGATCATCCACAGCAGTGTCCAGATGGTAGACCTATTCCAAGGGGTCAATGTTGTAAAAGAAAGAGAAAAAGAGCAGGGTGGGGGTTTTTTCAAAATATGGGTATAATGAGACTTTGCGATGTGCCAAAAGGAAAGAAAGTAAGAATCGTTTGCCTTAGGGGTAAACTTTTTCCAAAACTTTCCGGATATGGCATTGTTCCAGGTTCAATTGTTTCTGTTCAGGAAACCTTTTCAGGTTTCATAATAAGAATCGATCACTCTGAAGTAGCCCTGGATAGAGAAAGTTGTGCTGATATTCTTGTTCAGATTATTCCTGATGAGGATGAGACTTAGTATGTTTATTGCTTGACTTTTAATCTCGAAATGACCTCCTGGGCGTTTTTAATCCTTTGTTGGGTATCAGGATGATCACTTAGAAATGTTAGCTTCAATGTAGGTTGTTTTTTTTCAAGCTCTTCCATCTTTTTAAAAAACCATATCATACCTTCGGGGTTATAACCAGCATTAAATGCATAGGTTATTCCTTGTGTATCTGCTTTAATTTCCTGTTCCCTGCTGTATTTCAACATTGAAAGTGTGAAGACCGTATCTACTGCCTGTTGTATCGCTTTTTGTCTTCCTGAACCAAAAAGGATGCTTGCAGGTATTGAATAAAGAATCTGTTTTTCGAGCCTATGTACTGCGTCTCTGTTGCAAATATGGGCAATTTCGTGTCCTATTATACATGCTAATTCATCTGGAGAATCTATACGCTTAAGTAGTCCTGTATAAACATAAACAAAGCCACCGGGTATAGAAAATGCATTAACCTCATCCTTTTCAATAACCTTGAATTTATATGGAAGATGATTTCTGTCATTATTTACAGCAATTTTTGAGCAGACAGCAGTGAAGCCATTAAAGATTTTATCAGGGTGATCAACAATTTTAAACTCAGAACTTATTTTCTTATCAAGAGCAATGCCCATATCTATTTCATCTTTTTCTGTATATATTGTCTGTTCCTGTTTCCCTGTAACAGGGTTATAATAAGTGGCACAACCTGAAAGAAAAACAGTCAATATTGTCAATATCAAATATTTCTTCATGTTTACCCCCTATTTTCCGACGCAGAATCTGCTGAAGATTTCATCAAGTACTTCATCAGATAAATTTTTCCCTGGTATTTCATCAAGTTCAGTTATTGCAAATTTTATCATTTCGGCAAGTACATCACAGTTTCCATTATTATTCATAGTGTTTTTTATTTCTTCAAGGATTTTAAGCGTTTTTTCAAGGAGGTTGTTTTGTCTTATATTGATGAAAAACTGTGGATTTTTGATTTCGCATAACCCCTCATTCAGTTTTTCAATTATCAGTGAATGAAGGTGATCGATACCTTCTCCAGTGATACAGGAAATTTTTATAACATCTGATTTTGTTGAGATTTTTTTAATTTCATCTTCATCAATGCAATAAGGCAGGTCGCACTTGTTCAAAATTATGATGTGTGGTTTATTTCTTGCCATT
The DNA here is from genome assembly GCA_023818375.1 of Candidatus Omnitrophota bacterium. Lineage (GTDB taxonomy): Bacteria > Ratteibacteria > UBA8468 > B48-G9 > DTJG01 > DTJG01. The sequence continues at coordinate 31,247 of JAMWCC010000012.1, forward strand.
TCAATGATTTGTAAATCAAGCTGATCAATACCAGAAAAACTATCTAACATAACCAAAACCATTTCTGCCTTTTCAATCCATTTTAAAGACCTTTCCACACCAATCTTTTCAATTTCATCAGTGTGGTGTCTTATACCTGCAGTATCAATTATTGTAAAAGGGATTCCCTGGATATTTATTATTGCTTCTATTGAATCTCTTGTAGTTCCAGGAATATCTGACACAATAGCCCTGTCTTCTTTTACAAGGATATTGAGTAAGCTTGATTTTCCAACATTTGGTTTTCCCACAATAGCGATTTTTACACCTTCTGAAAATATCCTGCCTGATTGACCTTCTTTAATGATGCTTCTAATCTGTTCTGATGTAGATTCAATTTTATCAATAATTTTGGTATTTACAATGCTGCCGTAATCCTCTGAAAAATCAATTTCATAGTTTAAAAGTGTCAAAACTTCCATTAGCTGGCTTCTAATATCGTTTATTTTTTTTGATAATGAGCCCTGTAGTTGTTTTATTGATAGCTGTAGTGCTTCCTCTGTTTTCGCATTTACAATTTCAAGAATACTTTCTGCCTGTGCAAGATCAATCCTTCCGTTCAGAAAAGCCCTTTTTGTGAACTCTCCTGGCTGAGCAAGTCTGGCACCGCAACTTATACAGAGAGAAAGTATCGCCTTGATAGCCGCAATCCCACCATGACAGCCTATTTCAGCCATGTCCTCTCTTGTGTAACTTGATGGTGCTTTCATTATTGTAACAAGGACCTCATCAATGACCTTTTCATAATCATCTACTATATACCCGTATCTTACAGTGTGAGTTTGCCAGACTTTACCGATTTTCCTTTTCCTGCCAGGTTTAAATATTTTTTCAATAATTTTTAGTGTATCAGGACCACTCAATCTTATAATACCTATCCCGGCTATTCCATATGGGGTAGAAAGTGCACAAATTGTATCTCTTTCCATAAACCTTCCCGCAGGTGGTAAAATATATTTATATTATACTGCGACTTTTGTAAACCTTTAGCATCTAATTTTAAAAAGGAGCGAAAATGTCAGCAAGGATTAGAAGTTATTTCCTGTTAGGAGTACTGAGTGTAATACTAATTTATGTCGGGAGTTTATTTGGAAGAGAAGGAATGTTTGTGGCATTTTTTATTGCGTTAACAATGAATCTTTTATCTTATTTTGCTGGCGATAAAATAGTTCTTGCAATGACAAGGGCTGTTAAGGTTTCCGAAGATCAGATGCCATGGCTTCACAACATTGTTTCAGAAGTTTGTGTTGCAGCACGCGTACCAAAGCCAAATATTTATATCATTCCTTCTCAAAGCCCAAATGCTTTCGCCACAGGAAGGGATCCCTATCATTCGTCTGTTGCTTTTACACAGGGAATTCTGGATCTGCTTGATGAAAATGAGCTCAAAGGTGTTATTGCTCATGAGATATCCCACATAAAGAACAGAGATATTCTTATTGCTACAATTTCTGCTACAATTGCTAGTGCAATTATGATGATTGCAAGGATGATCCAGTTTGCTGCAATGTTTGGAGGTGGAAGAGATTCAGAAAGGGGTGGAAACATTTTCTCTGTTTTCGCAATGCTTGCATTCGCAATACTTATGCCAATAGTAGCAACAATGATAAATCTTGCAATATCCAGAAACAGGGAGTATCTTGCAGATGAAACAGGTGCGAAACTTATACATAATCCTTTTGCTCTCGCAAAAGCCCTCAGGAAGCTTGCAATGGGTGTTTCTGCAGTACCGATGAATGAAGTAAATCCATCAACAAGCCATCTTTTCGTAGTAAATCCATTTTCATCTAAATCTTTTCTCACTCTATTTTCAACTCATCCACCGATTGAAGAAAGAATAAAAAGGCTTGAAAGAATGGGTTTTTGATTAATACCGGTTTTTTTCCATCCACCTTGCTATTGCATAAAATCTTTCAAGCTCGACCCTTATTCCGTCAGCAAATACTCCTAATATGAAATTTGCTCTTTTCAATCTTTCCGTGATAACTGAATTAAGAAGATCAGGAATATCCTGAATTTTACTGAGAAGGAATATTGATGGGTCAAGAGCACCTATAATAATGGTATCTTCTCCAAGAATATCAAGAGCAAGTTCCCAGTGTGGATCACCTGTTGGTGGTGGGGTCAGCGCATGAATTCCAGCACATCCTGTCTTTTATAAGATGGAGCAGGTTTTTCACATGTCCACACATGTGAATTATTGCGGTTTTACCAGCATTTTTGATTATTTTCACAAATTCCTGTTGATGGGGCATGTTATATTGTTTGTAGACTTCCGGGCTAATGTAGTAAGTACTTGTATTTTCAACAAGTATTACGTAGTCGCAGGGACAGTTTGCCAGTATTCTGAATGCATCCTTTTCCTTTTTATGAATCGTATCTATCAATTCTTCCATTTCATCAGGATAGTCGTTCAAAAGATAATAAAAATTTTCTATTCCCATATCAATCTCAAGTAATCTTGGAATTGTTGATGGTCCCCAGAATCTGGTTACGATACCATTATCTCCCACAAGGCTTTCAAGTTTATCAAAGGTTTCTTTATCATCCAATTCCAGGAAACTTGCCTGTTCCCACATTTTTGTATAAATTTTCACCGCATCAACTGAATCTATCATATATTTCACAGGATGTCCGCCTTTTCCATAGACGCCAATAAGATTCCCTTTTGGCGTACTAAATCTTCTGATAGTTTTTCCATTTTCTTGATAGGTTTGCTCCAAAATATCTTTACTCCATTTTAGTTGTGGACTTCTGAATGTAAAGGGTGTGTTCCAGCCATTCAAAAGAAAAATATCGCAGCCTATGGCTTTATAAAAATCAATCCCAAAATTTTCTCTAAGATGTTTTGGAAAAAAGTCAATGCTATTATTATCAACAAGGGCTGTCCAAGAAAGACAGTCATGGGGTTCTCTATTCATTATTGCTTTAATTCTCTCTTTCGGTGTCATATCTAATTCAAGTATAACATACCTTATGTCCTGGGGCATTGTTTTTATCATTAAAAGTGAAGTAAACTATAATGAGAGTACTAAAAGCAAACATATTGGATGAAAAAAATCAAACTTTTTGTATTTGATCTTGACGGTACTGCCCTTGATAGTAACCAAAGGCCCTATGCAAGATTTTCTCCTGTTTTTTGTAGCTTCCTTGACGAAATTTCACAGGAAGGAATTTTATGGAGCATCAATTCTACCTGGGATGTTGATGCTCAATGGGATCTTGTTTTAAGTAGTCCAGTCCAAAGCAGGCCGGTTTTTCTTATGGGTGGGCTTGGAAAAAAGCTTGCCAGAGTTGGGAAGAGTGAAATTGAAATGGTTGAAGAATATAATAGTAAGATTCAAAAGAGGGTTGAGAAACACGCAAAAGATATCGTATCAATAATGAAAGAAATGGTTCAGGAATTTTATCCAGAAAAAATTCACTTTTATGGACATCTTTTCTCGTTTACCGTGATTGAAAAAGAAACCGAAAAGCTACAATCTTATATCCAAAACAAAATTTCATCCATCCCCAGGACCATTAAATTATATGCCAGTAAAAACGGAGTTATTGTGACCCATTCTTTTTTGAATAAAGGAGAAATTTTATCAAAAGTCGAAAAGATGTTAAATATTACGCCGGATGAAGTTGCAGTAGCTGGTGATAGTATATTTGATATCTCTATGATGACAAAAAATTTGGCAAGATATATTATTTGCCCTTCCAACGCAGAAAAAAAAGTAAAAGAAATTGCCAGAAAAAACGGTGGAGTGGTTGCCTCAAAGCCCTTTTACTGTGGAGTCTTTGAGGGTTATAGAATGTGTCAGGGTTGATAGTACACAAAAGATCTCTTTCGTAAATCTTGAACTGAATATCACTGGTCGTTATCGGAAAAATAGTTGACAAATTAAACATGAGTGATAAGATAGAAAGCGATTGATAGAAATCGCTTTAAAATGCAGAAAATAACACTAAAAACAATTGCAGAAAAGGTCAAAGTTAGCCCATCCACTGTTTCTCGGGTTATAAGAAATGATAGAACCTGCTACATAAGTAAATCAAAGAAACAGGCAATTTTAGAAGCGGTAAGAAAACTAAATTATGCTCCAAATTTTGCAGCAAGGAATCTTGCTCTAGGAAAAAGTTCGAACGTGGCTTTTGTGTTGTGCAGATTATGTCATATTGGTGAATCCGGACCCTTTACTTTTAAAATTCTGGAAAATATTCAAGAAACTTTGAGAAGGGAAGGATATAGCCTTTCTGTGATAACAATACCTCACGATAATCTGAACGGGTTTAGAGAGATATGCTTATCAAGAAAATTATATGATGGAATTATTTTTGGTTCAGGGGTTATCTCTGAAGAAACAGCTGATATAATAAAAAATTCTGAAATTCCCAAGATTGTGGTTGATGATAATTCTCCCTTTCTTGAAAATATTCCAAGAGTGATAACAGATAAGGAAGAAGGGATTACAAGCGCAATCTCCTATTTAAAAAAAATGGGCCATAGAAAGATTGCTTTCTACGGACACAGTACAAGTATGCTGGAACTTTTTAGGAAAGCCATGATTAATAACGAACTATCATTTGATAAAAAACTTGATTTCAGGTTTTCATCAGGTAACATCTATGAATTAATGTTTGATGCTTATGTTAATGCCACTTTAGTTTTAGAAAATCTTTCAAAGTTTACAGGGGTGTTTTGTGCTAATGATTTTGTTGCCCTTGGTTTAATCCAAAGGTTAACAGAGAAAAAAATAAAAGTTGGGTCCGAGATTTCTATTATTGGATTTGACAATATTGAAGAACTACTTAACGTACCTGAAGATGAAAGATTTCTAACTACTATACACAAACCGCGAGAAAAAATGGGAGAAGAGACCGCAGAGCTGCTTCTTAAAATGATGAAAAACGGAAGAATGAGAAATAGGGCGAAGAAATTACCTTGCAGGCTCATTATAAGAAAATCAACAGGATATTGCAAAGGAGGTGATGAAAAATGAAAAAGGGATTTACTCTTATTGAACTACTTGTTGTTATAGCGATTATCGCAATTTTAGCCGGACTTTTGCTTCCAGCATTATCCAGAGCCAGAGCGATGGCTAGACAGGTATCATGCATTAACAACCTTAAACAGCTGGGTCTGGCGTTTCATCTTTATTTTACCGATTATAATGAGGATATACCGCTGGCAGTGGGTCATGGGGATGCAACACATGGTCACAAGTCTTGGTATGTACGTATTGCACCATATATTAGGCCTGGTTTTAACGCGACAGCAAGTGCAATTACTAACCTAAAGGTATTTACCTGCCCGTCTTATCGCACAGCAGAGGGTATTAGTGCATGGTATCCGAGATTTGCTGAAAACTACTACTGGGGAAATCCGGACCAACCTTGGCGAAAGTTATCCAGTGTAAAAAAACCATCTCAGACAATGCTCTTGATAGAGAAAAGTGATATTACAACCCCTTTTCGTGTATATACCGGTGAGATTTCAGGAATAACAAAGGCAAAGCAAAATAGGCATCTGACTGGGGTGACGATTCTCTTTTTTGACGGCAGGGCTGACTTCTGGACAGACTCTATTCCAGCGAGTGATTCAGATGTATTCTGGTCTAAACCTTACTGATTTTGATGCAGAATTGCTGGAACATGATAAAAGAAATAGAAATAGGCAAATCGAGATCGATTGGATTCACCTTAATTGAGCTTCTGGTGGTAATTGCTATCATTGCTATTTTGTCGGCCTTATTGCTGCCGGTTTTATCGAAGGCGAGGGAAACAGCGAGAACTGCAGTGTGCATAAGCAATTTGAAGCAAATAGGAATTGCGTTCACGCTGTATTTCGATGATAACGATGGCTATATTCCCTATGCAAGTCAATCAGATGATTTAGATGGAAGAGTCTGGTTTAGAGCCATCGGTAAGTACATAAGCGGTAAGTATATTCCCAGCGGGACCAAGCTTCACCCGGTATTTCAATGTCCGTCTTACCGTGTTCCACCTGTTACCTTTTATAGACCAGCCTGGGGAATGAATTATTACTGGGGAAATATTAATAGGCCAATGACCAAAATCGAAAAGTTAAAAACCCCTTCACAGACATTACTTTTGATAGAAAGCAATGGTCCCATCATAGATGGGACCTATTATGTATCTACCGGCAATATTTCATATATCGAACATGCAAGACAGGTAAGGCATAAAGTAGGAGTGACAACCTTATTTTTTGATACTTCTGCTAAGGTATGGGTATGGTCGATACCAGCAAGTGATAGTGATCCTTTTTGGGCTAAGCCCTATTGAATGATTAACTGGGAGGGATCATGATGAAATTATGTTGGTTTTATGGAGGTTTGTTAATAATTTTTGTTCTTTCATGTGTTTCTGCAGTTGTTAATGTAAAAAATGGTGGTTTTGAAAGTGGGAGTAATCAACCTGACTTTTGGTTTACTTATAAAAGTCCTGGTACAGATGCTGTTTTCGTCTGGGACAATAAAGTTTTTCACAATGGTAAATATTCGGTCTACATAAAAAATAATGGTCCAAAGAATGCAGCTTGGCAAACTTCTATTCCAGTGAAGGGTGGAGCAACTTACCTGATTAAGGTTTGGGCAAAAGTTAAAAATGGCAAAGGAGTTACGAGAATTGGTTTAAGATGTGAAGATGCCGTTGGTAACTGGACAGGGCAGGTTATTGAGGGTACTGGAATATCCGGTGATAAAGATTGGACTGAGATTTTTTTGCATGCAAGAGTTCCTGAGAAAGCTGCAAGGGCAAGGATCTTCCTCGTGAATTCTGCTGGCAGTGGCGATGAAATATGGTTTGATGATGTGACCGTCGAAGAAACTGAAGAAAAAAAATGACAGTATTATTAACCTTGGTACTGGCACTTTTATTTTTCCTTCCAGAAGGAAATTGCCTTACGATTTTTGAAAACATCAACAATAGTTTTGAGGAAAGCGAAACAGCACCATTAAACTGGTCAAATTATCTTACCCCAGGAACAAAAGGAGAATTTGGGTGGGATAAAACTGTATTTCATGGTGGACAAGCTTCTATCTATCTGAAAAATGAAGGTCCTAATAATGCAGCCTGGTTTACCGAAGTTTTTGTGGTTGGAGGTTTGGAATATTGTTTAAAGGTTTGGGCAAAAGTTAAAAATGGGAAAGGGAAAACCCAGATTGCTGCTCGGGGTTTAAACGAAAAAGGAGAATGGATCCATGGATGGTTTCCTGAGAGTCAAACTCAGGATATTTTTGTTACCGGCACAATTGAATGGAAACAATTGTGTTTCAGGATTAGAGTACCGCCAGAAGCAACTAAAATAAGACTGTTCTTAATGAATTCGGGTGGTTCCGGTGATGAAGTCTGGTTTGATGATTTGGAAATAGAAGATTATTTTTGGGAAACAATTACTGATTTATTACCATCAATTCAAAAATCATTGAGGACAAATTGGAACAATCTGAAATACAAACAAGAATGGGAATCTTTAGCTAAAAATGTGGAAAATACGATAACAGCATTAAACAATATCCAGGAAAAAATGAAACAAAAACTATTACCAGTTGCAGAAAAAAAATTATCTGGCAACAGATTCATGAAGCTTACAACTTACAACAGAGGATAGATCGGGAGAGTTTTGTAGTTAAATTGAATAAGAAATATCAGGATTTTGGTTATTTTTGGGCGGATAGTATGGAAAAAGTTTTCATTTATGACCTGCCTTTTAACTTTTATAAGAATGTTGGATACTTGGAAATTTTCCCAGGAGAAAAGGAATCTATCCAATTAGTACTTGTACCATTTCAGGATATATACAATGTTACACTCGTCATTAAAAGTAATCCTGGGAAATTTGGTAAGATTCCTGAGAATAGTCTGATGTGGAAGGTTGTTGGTTATGTAAAAATTGATAATCCAGGTATAAACTTTCATAGACCAGAACCTTTTCCTTATTCAGGTTGGTGGCCTGATTTGTTACTTGAGAAAAAATACTTTTCTATTAAAAGCAGAGCATTTCAACCTGTTTGGATTGAGGTAAGAGCACCATATAATCAGAAGCCAGGAAGATATCCTATAAATATTGAGATTTATTTTTCTCAAAAACCAGATGGAGCTTTGAAGAAAAAAACAGTCAGTTTAACAGTAGAAGTTTTGCACGGAAAACTTTCTGAAAAATGGTATATGAAAAAAATGTTTAGTTTTTCTGCTAAAATAGCAAAGGGACCATACTTTGATGCCAAAAATTCTGTTTATTACGGCGAAAATTGGGAAAATATTGCAAACAAATTTTATGACTTATTGATAGATTACAGGATAGGTATTGGTTCTCTTTACGAATCGATAGATTACTATCCACCAGAGCTTATCCTTCATGCAGTAGAAAAGGGACAGAATTTTATCCTTGCAGCAAGTGTGCCTGCTGCAAGGTTTGGTGCTGATGGTAAGCCAACGCTGAAATCTGTTGGTTTTGAAATATTGAAGAATCTGGAAAACAAAATTGCACCATGGCTTAAGGAAAAGGGTTTATTGAGTATCTCTTACTTATATGGTTTTGATGAACAGTGGGCTGAATTTTTTGAATATTGTAGGGAAATTTTTACACAAGTAAAGAAGAAAACAGGATTGAAAACAATGACCACGATACATGATGATACTTATGGAACAGGTTCAATATTGAAAGATGCAGTTGATGCATTTGTTTCACCGATTTCAACTTATCTTAGGACATTGGAAACAGTAAGAAAAGCTAAAAATGAGGGACGGGAAGTCTGGTGGTACAGTGCCTATGATTTGAATATAGAAACCAGTACAGTTAGTTTTCGTGCTCTGCCTTTGCGTGGACTTGCAGTAAATTCTGATGGCTATTTGATATGGTGTATGAACAGATGGGTTGGAAATAAGGATTTCATTTCTGATAATATTTTGTCGGAATGGAATCCAAAACTGGATGGTAAAGCAACTACCTCTTCTGGTATGTTAATATATCCTGGAAAAGATGGACCAATCAGTTCTATAAGATTAGAGAATCTCAGAGATGGGATAGAGGACTATGATATCATATTTCAAACTATGTTGGCAATGAAAAAAAAGAACCAGACCACCAAAGAAGCGATAGAGAGAATCTCAGATTTATTGGATTTAAAAGGCGATGTATCTTGCTACACACCCGATCATATCAGAAGTATGAGGAAAAAAATATCAGAATTACACATGGAGAAAAGGTAAAATGAAAAAAAGATTTCTTTATTCGGTTAATACCAATGGTCTACCAAAACAGATGTCCATAAGTGAAAAGGTGAAATTGATATCAAAAACAGGTTTTAATGGCGTCGAATGGGGGTTGCCTTCAAAGATAGATGAAGTTAAAAAGTGTATTAAGGAAATGATGAGTACTTCTGAAGAAGAGGGATTGAATGTTATTTCCTTTATCAATGCCGGACCTTTTTGGAAAAAGGATCATTTAGAAAGAATTAGTGAAATAATTGCCCCAACAAAAGTTAGACAGATAAGAGTTTCACCCCCCTGGGTTGCTTTTGACTACCAAGAGTCATTACATCAAAAAGAGTCAGCTAATGAATTGTTTTTAAGAATGAGAGAAAAAATTTATCAAGCTGTTGAAGTTGGGAAAAAATATAATATGAGATATTTATTGGAAACTCACATGGGAAGCATATGTGCCTGTCCTTTTGTTGCGCGTTCACTCATTGATGGATTGAATGAAAACCATGTTGGAATAATTTATGACCCTGCCAATGGGATTGTAGAAGGAGGATATAGGCCAAGGGCATCGGTTGAATTTTTAGGAAATTATCTTGGTTATATTCATGCCAAGAATGTAAAATGGTTTGTTTCAGGGCAAACGCAGGATAGACCTTTAAGAACAAGATGGAGCTGGCAGGTTTGTTCTTTATCTGAAGGTATTGTTGATTATGTTGAAGTCTTTTTCGCCTTAAAGGTAACAGGGTGGTCTGGCTGGATATCTGTTGAAGAATTCTTCAGCGAAAAACCTGAAGAGCAACTTAAGGCAGGACTAAATTTTTTGAAAGATTGTGAAAGTGTAGCGCCAGAAAATACTAGTGAACCTTTCCTTTCTTTTAATGATTAGATGGATGATCATAAACTATCTACAAAAATTGCACTTGGTCTTTTGCCTGACTGGGTGAATGAGATTCTACTAAAAGAAAAAAACAATCTAATAGAAGAATATTGCATGTATCCTGACTATTACTATGATCCGCATAAATATTCTCGTGTCCAGCCTTTTTTATTTTTTTTAAAGGTGTACCATTTCATTATCTGCCAAGGCAGCAAATAATATATGATAACTGGCAGGTTGTATATTCAGGGAACAAATTTTGCATAAAAAGAATTTACCAACCCAAAAATGAATTCTATTATTTTTGCAATCGTGCGTTCAGGTTTTATTTCAAAAGGATAATGAAAAATTTGATAGAAAACAGAATCTCAGAAGCTGCAAAATTTACAGGATCCTTTATCCATACCTTACAGGATTTTTGCAGTAATCTTCACTGCCTAGAAAATCCTGAAGGAAGCGACATTTTTGTTCTTGACCGTTTGATAAAACCTCATGGTCACGATAAATACATGACTCCGAGTATGATTTTGGCAAAGGAATATCCCTTTTTTTTGAACATAAGGAAATATAGACCATTTTTACTTGGAACAACACAACCTGAGGCGATTTTCCATCTTTATTCCAGACTTGTTTCAAAAATAACCAGAATCAGATTTTATCTTATACCCCTTGTTGAGGGAGTATACCGAAATAAAAAGAAGCAGATTCAAAAAAATCAGTCTTTTATAATACTTGAAGGAGCAAAACTTGTTGCTGATGTTCTTTATACAATTTTTTCTCTGACCTTCAATCGTTTCAAAAAAAACCAGGTTGATGTACTAAAAAAAATTCATCTGGAAGAAATATCACCTATAGAGAAACCATATATACTATCATATCCATACAGATTTACGCCCATTGTCAATAACTTTTGCCTCGACATGGACAGAAGATTTGTTCCCCTACAATTAAAATTTCCAGATGGAACAGTTAAAACCTTTAGACATGGTTTTGGAACTGGATGTCATATTGAATACGATCTCGTCTATGATATACCAAAAAATGTTTTCAAAAATTTTCAGGGTAGTGTGGGTCTTCACCCTATTTTGGGAAAAAATGGGAAAATTAAGGTGGAAATTAGCCTGAACAACAAGGTTTTTTATCATAACGAGTTTGGAGAGAGAAAATTAGCAGACATTTTTGATGTACCTATACTTTGCGGTGGAAAATTAAAGCTCACTGTCAGGGACAGGACTGGTTGTTGGGGAAGTCCTGATAATAATGTTGTATGGGCAGAGCCAATATTGATTAAGAATGTGGTATAAAAAAGGTTTGCCTATAGTAGAGGAATGTTGATATGAAAATAACAACAAATTTTCCTGGTGGTAATGGAAAGGATTTCAAATTTCTCGGAAAAGACCACATAAGATTTACACACAGAGACACGAAACGGAAAATACGCTCTGTGGTTCGATTTTTTGTTGAAGAAGTGGATTGCAAGTAGTTAATATGTGGGATAAACAGTGGAAAGTATATTCCTGGATGGCCTTTTCGATCAAACGTAAAACCTGTTTTCAGGCATAGAAATACTCTCTGGAAAAGAGTACCTTTTTCATATGCAGCTACCATGTTTACTGCCAGAAAATACCAGTTGGTCCTGGACAGTGGCGCAAATTGGAAAAAGCAATTTTTCGCGGTTTAAATAGTGTCCTTAATAATTACAGATATGCTTAACTTCTGACAAGGCGATTTAAACCTCTTTGCAGCATCAAAAAAATATTTTATTTAAAATAACTTGACAAATTTTTAACTCGAGTTAAAATTTAAGTGGAAAATAAAAAGGTGGTCGTATGAAAATCCATAAAACTCTTTTAAAATCAAAAGGAAATGCTCTATGGCTTGTTTTTATCTGTAATTTAAATCGATTTAATAAAGGCACAGAATCAATCTTTTCAGGAAGGAAGATATGACACAGAAAGACATAGCAAAGATGCTGGGAATTTCACGTTCCACTGTTTCACTTGCACTTAAAGGTTATCCTAAGATTAGTAAGGAAACAAGAGAAAAGGTTGTAAGACTGGCTAAACTGACCAATTACAGACCCAACTTTATTGCTCAGAATTTATTAAAAGGGAAGACATATACAATCGGACTCATGCAGGCATTTCCTTTTAGTCCTTTTTTTATAGAGCTAACAGGCAAGATCCATCAACTACTAAGAAAACACAATTATCTGTGTATATCTGTTGAGATTGGTTCAAGTATGGAGTTTAAAGAATCTTTGGAGATTTTCATGGCAAGGAGGGTGGACGCTCTGATATGTCTTATTTCTTTTCTTGATATGGATGGAATGTTGCAGATAAAGAATGAGAAAATTCCATCTGTTTTCTATAATGAAAATCCAGACCTTCCAGCTGACATTGTTGCTGTTGATACATACCAAGGTGGTTGTGTTGC
>JAMWCC010000063.1 GCA_023818375.1 Candidatus Omnitrophota bacterium
CAAGGGCATACTTTGAACCGACAAAACTGGCAAATTCTTTCTCAAACTGAGCCACTTTGAAAATTCCCTGTCTTTGAGCATCAAAACCGTATCTGAAAAGTACTCCCCTTTGTAAAACTTCAACGACTTCCTGAATTTCTTCCTGACCAAAAACTTCTCTTCCTGGCATTTTTACTCCTTTTGATTAAAAAGCTGCCTGATAGATTTTTACGATGTCCCTGGCTGAAAGCTCTACTGGATGGTTTTCAAGAGGAACCTTTACCTGCATTGCTCCTTCAACAAGTTCATTGATACAGTTTGCTGGAATTCCAAGCTGAGAAAGGTTTTGTGGAATGCCAAGAAATTTTTCAAATTCCTTCAACTTCATCATAAATTCTTCTGCTTTTGTCCCTGAGATGCCATGCGCAATCTCTTCAATCAAATCTTTTTTGTGTGGTAAAATTGACTCAACCACATAAGGAAGAAGCACTGCATTTGCTGTACCGTGCGGAATACCAAAAAGACCACCAAGTGGATATGAAAGTGAATGAACCGCTGTAACCCCTGCATTTGCAAGACCAAGTCCTGCAAGGAAACTTGCATAAAGCATTTTTTCCCTTGCCTGTATATCTTTCCCATTTTCAAAAGCCACTGGCAGGTTTTTCCATATCAGCTTCATTGCTTCCATTGAGATGGGTCTTGTGATGAAGTTTGCTTTTTTTGAAATATAACTTTCTATTGCATGACAGAACGCATCCATACCTGTTGATGCAGTGATATTGGGTGGTAGAGTCAATGTTAGTAAAGGATCAAGTATTGCTGCTTCTGGATAAAGATACCTGCTGTTGATACCACCTTTCTTTTTTTCCTTTGCCCTTATGAAGACAGCAGTAAATGTTACTTCGCTTCCTGTTCCTGCTGTTGTTGGAACCATTATCTTTGGTACAGATTGACACTTTAGCTTATCAATACCCTGATAATCTTCAATTAAACCAGGATTTTTTAAAAGTCCTGCAACTGCCTTTGCTGTATCAAGGGCGCTTCCACCACCAATGCCTATTGTAATATCACATCCACTTTCTTTAGCAATACTAACACATTCATTTCCTGTATCTGTTGTTGGTTCTGATGTTATTCGGTCATAGATTACTGCTTTTATATTGTTGTTTTCAAGAAGGCAGAGTGTTTTTTTCTTTATGTCTGTTTTCTCTGACAAGAACCTATCAATAACGACAAAGGCGCAACTTCCACCAAGTTCTTTCGCAACTTCACCAAGTTTTTCAAAACTATTTTCGCCTGCAAAAATCTTTGGACTACATTCAAGTTTAAATTGTTTCATGAAGTTAATTAAATCCGATTTTAATTTTTGTGTCAAAAATTCAAAGCATTTTCAGCAACTCCATTTACTTCTTCAAACATATTCTTCCACGCTTGCTTTGTAAATTTCGAGTTTTCAGCATGTGAAAAAGGAACTGCTTCAATTGTCGCAGGAAATGAAAATTTTAATTGCGCCATTTTTTTGAAAAACTGGTTCCAGTTTACAAGACCCCTGCCTGGTGGAATGTGAAGGTCTCTATCACCTGCATTATCCTGAATATGGAAGATAGAGATATTTTCTTTAATTTCATCAAAGAACATAGACGGGCCATCAGAACCATATGTAACACAGGCATGTCCTGTATCAAAACAGAATCCCAAATTTTTGCAGGCAAACTCTTTCTGAAAAATTTTGAAATGCTCAATCTTTGAACCGAATCTTTCTCCCTGGCGCGGTAGCATATTCTCCAGCGAGATGATAATGTTAAGTTTTTCAGCAACCGGTACAAGGTCTTCTAAACTTTTTCTCATCTGAGATAAGTACCTGTCAAAGCCTTCAATCTTTGTATCAAAATGGTTTGTAGTGGGATGAAGGACAACTGCCTTACAACCAAGCAAACCTGCCTGTTCTATCGCATTAGTCAACCTTTGTATCGCCTTGATACGGCTTGTCTCATAAAAACTGGCAATGTCATCATCATGAGTGAATGGAAGATGAAAGCTATACAGAGTAATTCCTGCCTTTTTGAAATCGTCACCAAGTTTTATAATCTCATTTTCAGTTTTGCCCTCTGTATAACGCCAGTTTGTTTCAATGGCAGAAATTTTTGCAAAATTGCATATCTCTATTATTTCATCCGGCACAAAATAAATATCAGGGTCAAAACAAGCCGCCCATTTCCAGAAAATCTTCATTTGCCTTCCTTTTTATGGATGTTATTATAAAACAAACTGTGAGAATAGAAAAATATGAATCTGGTAGAAGAATGTTCATACCTAATCCAATGTTGACAATTTCATCTATTTACAAGAAAATATTTGTGAAAAATGGAGGGCACTATGATTGGAAAAAGTATAAATTTATGGGTTGTGCCTGAAGGCAGGGATATTTATGAATTCCTTTCAATAATTAAAGATGCTGGCTATGATGCGGTTGAACCAAACCTTGATGAAACAGGCTATCTTTCTCTAGAAAGTTCTGAAAAAGAGATTGAAAATTTTAGAAATCAGGTTGAAAAAAATGGTCTTAAAATTGCCAGTATAAGTTCTGGGTTGTTGTGGAAATATACGCTCAGTTCACCTGAACCTGAAACAAGAAAAAAGGCAGAAAGCATAATAAAAAAGCAGGTTGAATGTGCAAGAATTCTCGGTACAGACGGTATTCTCATAATTCCAGGGGTGGTCCAGGCAGATTGGTCAGCCCAAAAAGAAATTGTACCCTATGATGTTTGCTGGCAGAGGGTTTCTGAATCATTGAAAAATGTTGTTGAATTTGCTGAAAAAAACAAGGTCTGTCTTTGTCTGGAACCTGTGTGGAACAAGTTTCTTTTGAGTCCCTTAGAGATGAAAAATTTTGTTGAGTCATTTAAGTCAGATTATGTCGGTGTGTATTTTGACACAGGGAATGTTGTTCTTTATGGTTATCCTGAGATGTGGATAAGAATTCTTGGAAGCCACATCAAAAAAATTCATTTCAAGGATTTCAAAACCCAGATTGGAAATCTCAATGGTTTCTGTATGCTACTTGAAGGAGATGTAAACTGGAAGGAAGTAATGAAGGCACTTAGAGAAATTAACTTTAATGGTTATGCAACCGCAGAATTTTGGGCATATAAACATTGTCCTGAAACAGTAATTTATCACGCATCAACCAGTATGGACAGAATTTTAAAACTATAATGGAAAACTCAAGACAGGAAATCCTTGCTCTTCTAAGAGGGCAGCCTATAGGAAAAATACCCGTCTCTCTTTACAAAATTGACCCTTACGATGATAAAAGCTTTTGGGCAGGCCATTCAAGCTTTCAGAGGCTGCTTGAGAAAATGAAAAGAGAATGCCACAACTTTTACTTTTTCAGACCACCCACTGGGTTTTTCTTTTCAGCACCTGGTTCAATAGAAGTAAAGGAAGAAAAAAAACAGGATACGAAAATCTCAGAAGTTGTTACCCTTACTGTTGAAACAGAAAAAGGTACCCTTACACGTTCTGCAAGAACAACAAGATTAAGTTCTGAACAATGGGTACTGAAGCCATGGATAACAAGTGCACACGACATAGAAAAATTTCTTTCATTGCCATATACACCTTATACACCTGATATGAGCAAGTTTTTTGAAAAACAATCTCTTTATGGAAACAAGTCAATGCCAGTAATATCACTACCTGATCCAGCAGGTGTTGCAGGAACGCTTTTTGCACCAGGGGATCTTGCTAAGTTTATGCTTGAAAATGAAAAACTTATCGCTGAACTTTTTGATCTTCTTTTTGAAAGGTTGCAAAATGTTTACAAATCAATATCACTCCAGGTACATAACGCAATAATAAGAATAAGGGGAGCTGAGTATCTTACCCCACCAGCAATACCTGTTGAATACTTCCATAATTACCGGGAAGTTTTTTTAAATTATGTAATTAAGCCAGACACAAAACTCATAAATACTCTTCGTTCTGGAAACCTGAATTATATATGCTATCACTGGCATGACATGAAAGAAGACCTTGTACCCTATGTAGTGAGGATGGGCATAGACATTCTTGAACCAGCCATAAATACTGTGGAGTTCCCTGTAACAGTAGCAAAGGTCAGAAAGATTGCTGGACCTGAAATTACAATAATGGGTGGTCCTGCTCTTGAAGAGATTGAATTCCGCTCTTCCTATGAAATTGCTCAGGTCTGTAAGGATTCCATTGTTCAAAATGGAAGAAGTACAAAATTTATTCTTATCCCTTCAGGTGTTCCTTCTTCAATTCCACTTGCAGCCCAAACAGAAGAAAATCTTTTCACAATGATTGATGTAGCAAGAGAGTTTACTTTTTGATAACAACCTTCATCCTGTTTTTGCTTTCTGTTTTTAGTTTAATCTCTTCTCCTACCTTTGTGATGTTCAATTTTACAATTCCTTTTGGTGTTGATATTTCTGCCTTTATTTCAGGATTTACTGATGTCAGTATGGGTCTTATCTCTAAATGATCATCAACCCACCTGGCATTGATTGTATGCGATACCTCATAGGGAATGT
>JAMWCC010000116.1 GCA_023818375.1 Candidatus Omnitrophota bacterium
AGACCAAGCGATGGTATTGCACTTGCACTTAGGGCTTCTGCTCCCATATTTGCTGCAGAAAATTTGATGGAGAGCCCTGATATTGTAAAATATTATACAGGTAAAGATACCTTGGATGCTTCTGTAACTGATAGACCGATCAATCAAAAGGAGGTAGAGGAGTTCAGAAAGTATCTTGAGCAGCTAAATGCTCGCGACTTTTGGAAAAAATTAAAAGAAGAAACGCAGGAATCGTAAAAAAGGAGTAGATATGTCAGGACATAATAAATGGGCGAGTATAAAACATAAGAAAATGGCAATGGATGCAAGAAGAGGGAAGATGTTCACCAAGATAATCAGAGAAATTATGATGGCTGCCAAGATGGGTGGTGGTAATCCTGATAGTAATCCTCAACTACGTATGGCTATTGAAAGGGCTAGAAGTATTAATATGCCGAACGATAATATCCAGAGAGCTATTAAGAAGGGTATAGGAGAAGAAGGCGGTGTTGCTCTTGAACCAGTGGGATATGAGGGTTATGGTCCAGGTGGAGTGGCTATTCTTGTTGAAACTTTGACAGATAACAAAAGAAGGACTGCAGCAGAAATAAGATCGATATTTTCAAGGCACAATGGTAATCTGGGTGAAAGTGGTTGCGTGTCATGGATGTTTGAAAGAAAAGGGGTATTAACCTTAAAGAAACAACAGATCGATGAAGAAAAATTACTTTCATTGGTACTGGATGCAGGAGCGGATGATCTGAAATTTGAAAATGATGTTTATGAGATTGTATGTGCCCCTGATAAGCTTGAATCGGTTAAGAAGAGTCTTGAAGAAAACAAGATTTTAATCGAATCGGCAGCTATAAATCTCATACCAAAAAATACTGTCAGAGTAGAAGGAAAAGAAGCTGAACAGCTTTTGAAACTTCTTGATGAGCTTGAAGAACACGATGACGTTCAGAGTGTGCATTCGAATTTTGACATGCCTGACGAACTGATTGAGGCGATGTCCCGTTGAAGCCGAACAGTGGTATTACTGTACTGGGAGTTGATCCCGGAGTAAATAATTTTGGGTATGGTCTGGTTTTGGAAGATACCAATTCACTTAAGGCATTAGTCTATGGTCAGTATACTGTTCCAAGAAAGATTTCCTTTGATGAAAAATTGTTTTTTATAGGGAAAAAATTTTGTACTATTATTGAGGAAACAAAACCCGACTTTATTGCGATTGAAAAGATATATGTTGCAAAAAATACACAAATAGCACTCTCAATAGGCATCGTTTCGGGTGTCATTGCATCCTTTGGAATTAGCAGTGGTATAAAAGTTAATTTTATAACCCCTGGAGAGATAAAAAAAACTATAACTGGTGCTGGACAGGCAATGAAGCAGCAGGTGTGTTACATGGTCCAGAAAATTCTTGGTCTACAAGAGGACCCTGGTGAACACGCAATCGATGCCCTTGCTGCAGCAATAAGTTTTATCTCAATTTACAGATTTCAAAATCTTATTGGTAAATCATGATATGTGGGATAGATGGCAGGTTAATAAGAAAAACTCCTGCTGAGGTTTATGTGGAGGTTGGTGGAATAAGTTATGTTTTGAATGTGCCTTTGTCAACTTCTGGTTCACTTCCTGAAGAAGGAGCCCGGGTACATCTATTTACAACGATGCTGGTAAGGGATGAAAAAATAGAATTATATGGTTTTGCTACAGAAAAAGAGTGGAACCTTTTTCAGAAAATGATTTTACTTCCTGGTGTTGGACCAAAACTTGCCCTTAGAATACTTTCAAGGTTGAGTCCGGATGAGATAATTTCAGCGGTTTTTTCTGGAGATATTGACTTTTTAAAGAAAACACCAGGTATAGGCAAAAAGATTGCTGAAAGGCTTGTTGTTGAATTGAAACATTACATTGAAGGGATTGGATTTACTGCAGAAGAAATACAAACGGATTTTATTTCTGAAGCTATTGAAGCGCTTACTGTGTTGGGATACAAAAGGAATGAAGCTCAGCAGATAGTAAAGAAAACCGCAAAGGAGATAGGAAAAAAGCCAGAAAGTTTAGAGGATTTCCTTAGAGAAATACTGAAACGGGTTTAAAATGGAAGAAAGAATAACCTCTCCAGTAAAAACCAGAGATGATCTTAATTTCGAGAGTTCACTCAGGCCCCAAACATTTGAAGAATTTGTTGGCCAGAGAAATGTAAAAGAGAATCTACTGGTTTTTATACAATCTGCAAAGATGAGAAAAGATGTACTTGACCATGTGCTTCTTTATGGGCCACCAGGCCTTGGAAAGACAACACTTGCTTATATAATTGCAAATTCTCTCGGAGTGAATATAAGGGCAAGTTCAGGACCAGTTCTTGAAAAAGCAGGAGATCTGGCAGGTATACTTACAAATTTAGAAAAAGGAGATGTTTTTTTCATTGATGAAATTCACCGACTTCCAAGACAGGTTGAAGAATATCTTTATAGTGCTATGGAAGACTTCACTATTGATATAATGCTGGGTGAAGGACCAAAGGCAAAATCTGTTAAGATACCGCTAAAACCATTTACCCTTATTGGTGCAACAACAAGAATTGGTTTGCTAACATCACCTTTGCGTAATCGTTTTGGAATTATTCATCGTCTTGATTATTATTCAATTGACGAATTGACCTGCATTATTTTAAGGTCGAGCAAGATATTAAATTTCAAAATAGATCAAACAGGTGCAATGGAGATAGCGAAAAGATCAAGAGCAACTCCCAGAATTGCAAACAGGTTGCTTAGAAGGGTAAGAGATTATGCCCTTGTAATGGGTAAAGAGTGCATAGATGAAGAAATTGCTTCATATGCACTTAATCAGATGTCGGTTGATGAACGAGGACTTGATGATATGGATAAGAAAATTTTACGGACCATTATTGAAAAATTTAATGGTGGACCGGTTGGAATAAGAAGCCTTGCGATAGCGGTCGGAGAAGAACCAGATACAATTGAAGAAGTTTATGAGTCATATCTTGTCAAGGAGGGTTTCATAAGCAGGACTCCACAGGGCAGGGTTGCAAATGAGATTGCATACACACATCTAAAATTCCAATCTAAAAACCCACCGGAGCTATTTTCAGATGTTTGAAATCAAAAATATTGCAAAAAAAATCGGAAGAAAACAGATTTTGAAGGATGTGTCCCTATATCTTAAAAAAGGAGAAATTGTTGGTCTTCTTGGACCAAATGGTGCTGGAAAGACGACCACTTTTAATATTGCAATGGGCTTTATTACTCCAGACAGCGGACATATTTACTTAAATGGGAATGAAATAACAAATCTTCCAGTTTACAAACGAGCCAAACTTGGTTTGGGCTATCTTTTTCAAGAACCAGCAATTTTTCATAAACTTTCTGTTATTGAAAATCTTTTGATAATCATTGAAAATTTTGTGGATGATAGAAAAAGACAGAAGGAAATGGCGATGACTCTTTTGTGTAAAATGGGTATCGATCATCTTTCAGACAATATCGCAGGGACTCTTTCAGGGGGTGAAAGGAGACGACTAGAGATAGCGAGAAATCTTATAAACGATCCAGAGTATTTTCTTTTGGATGAACCTTTTTCAGGTATTGATCCAAAAACGGTCTCAGAGCTAAAGTCAATGATTCTCGAACTAAAAAATGAAGGGGTTGGTATTTTGATAACCGACCACAATGTAAGAGATGCGTTGAGTATTACAGACAGGGCATACTTGATATACGACGGATCAATTCTTATTGAGGGTACGCCTTTAGATATTTTGAATGATTACAAAAGTAGAGAAGTTTATTTTGGGGATGATTTTAGGTTATGAAAAATATTCCTGTTCATGTTGCAATAATTATGGATGGTAATGGAAGATGGGCTCAATCCAGGGGTCTTCCTAGAATAGCTGGACACAAGGAGGGGATTTCTGCTGTCAGGCGTACTGTCAAGGCTGCGATTGACTGTCAGGTTAAGTATCTTACTCTTTACTCTTTTTCCACTGAGAACTGGAAAAGACCACCTGAAGAGGTAAATTTCCTTTTTAATCTAATGGAATCCAATCTTGCCATTGAGATGGAGCCTTTACATCAGAAAAATATTAGGGTGCGTTTCGCGGGAAGAATTGATCAGCTACCAGAAAAATTGCAAAAAGTAATTTTTGAGACAGAAAAACTTACCTGCAATAATAGTGGGCTTAATCTTACTTTTGCTATTAATTATGGAGGGCGCCAAGAGATACTTGATGCATTTAAAAGAATTGTAAATACAGAAGTTCAGGTTGAAGAACTTAATGAAAACGTTCTTAGAAAATTCTTTTACTGTCCTGAACTTCCTGATGTTGATTTAATGATAAGAACTGCTGGAGAACAGAGGCTCAGTAATTTTTTGTTATGGCAGTCAGTTTATGCAGAATTTTATTTCACAAAAACA
>JAMWCC010000036.1 GCA_023818375.1 Candidatus Omnitrophota bacterium
GGTGCCAGTTGTTTTTCTAATTATACAAGTAGTCTCATAATTGATCTTGGGAGCCCCACATATGTTTCTAAAATTTCTTTTAAAGAGATGGAGCTATTTGGTAACTGGGGTTCAGGTGGAAAGATATACATTGATAACGAACAAATTCCTTCATCCACATGTAATGATATTTCTAATCCGGCTTGCCATGATTTTGGAAGACAGCCATATAATGATGGCAATGCTGATACAAATTTCAGGTCAAGAACTTTTTGGATTGGTAAAACTGTTAAAACAATAAAGCTTTATGTATGGGACATAACTTCGTCAAGTGAAATCTTCATAGACGACCTTAAGATAGAATTTGGTGAAGATTCATCAGGTATTGTTTCTCTCTGGAAAGGTGAAGGTGATGCAAAAGATTCTATAGGGACAAATCACGGGGTTTTAAAGAACGGGGCAACTTATGCACCAGGCATTTTTGGATGGGCATTCAGTTTTGATGGAATAGATGATTATGTAGAAATACCTGATTCTAATTCTCTGAGGTTGCAGAACTTTACTATATCTGCCTGGGTTAATCCTAAAGGCGATTTCAACAAATGTGGGTAAAATCATCATATATAAAGAGGGCGGTGGGATCCCTGGTTATGCAAGTTATGCCATCTGGGTAAGAAATGGAGTATGGGAGGCCAGAATATTCACCGAAAATGGATTGTTTGATGTGTCAAGTGATACAGTTCCAGTGATGAATAGCTGGTCGCATATTGCAATCACATATGATGGAAGCTCGTTGAAGATTTTTATAAATGGTGTATTAAAAGGTGAAACAGCTACCTTTGGTGCTATTGTGTATCAAGATAAACCCTTAAATATTGGTAATTATAACGAAAACCCTGTTAAAGCAAACGGCTTCCCTGGATTAATTGATGAACTTGCAATCTTTAACCGTGCCCTGACCCCTCAAGAAATTGCTTCCCTATACAATGAAAAAAAGGTTACGCTCGCTCTTTCCCAGCAATGGAATTTTGTCTCTTTTCAGAAGCTTCCATCCGAACCAACAGTTGAAAATGTATTAGGAACAGATAATTTATCAAAGGTAAAGATAATTTGGGGCTTTGACAATGAAAACAAAAAATGGCTTAAATGGAGACCAAACGGTGGTGCTCAAAACAAAATCACGTTATTTGAATTTGGAAAAGGCTACTGGATATACATGGATGAATCGGTCACTATAGATATGACGGGTTGGGTTGCACCTTTGATTAAAACAGTTCCTCTCTACCCCGGATGGAATCTTGTTGGCTGGGTGGGTGATAATAATAGACCTGTGAGTGATGCATTAAATTCACTTTCAGGAAACTGGTCTGTTTTATGGACATGGAAGAACAATAACTGGAAGGTAAAGCATGAATCTCTTACAGGTTTACCTTACGAAAACATAGAAAGCCTCGAAAACAATAGTGCCTACTGGATAAGGGTGAAAAATGAGACACAATGGCAGCAATAAATAGCGGAAAGTTATGGAATCCTCTTTACTGAGAAAATGGGGGTATGATACAATAACATTATGTTAAGTATCCGTGAATTAAAAGAAAAAATAAATGATGTGTTCCCTGACCCTCAGAGGGAAGTGCTTTTAGATTTTGCCGATGTTTTAGATTCAACTGTAAAGGTTAGTGATTTTAATGAGTTAAAATCAATAGTAGCGGACCTTGCAAAGAGTCAGAAAGAACTTGCAGAAGCGCAGAAGAGGACAGAGGAAAGGCTCAACTCCTTAACCGTCCGGGTAGAAGAACTCGCAGAGGCCCAGAAGAGAACGGAAATGGCTCTTTCAAAACTTGCTGAAGAACATGAAAAAACCAGAACGCATTTAGGAAGCCTTACCCACACAGTAGGTTACTTCCTTGAAAACGAGGCATACAAATATTTACCATCACTTCTCAAAAGAGATTTCAATCTTGAAGTAACAGGTGATCTTAAAAGAGATTATATAGAAGTGAGAAAGAATACCTATGAGGAAATAAATATCATTGGAAAGGCTCAAAAGAACGGCAAAGATTATATTGTATTAGGAGAGGCGAAGACACAGCTATTTAAGGCAGATATAGGTAACTTTCTCAAAAAGATAAAAAAAATAGAAAACTTAATAACTGGAGAAAAATTTCTTCTTCTTGTCACGCATCAGGCGCATCCAACAGTAAGAAAATACGCTCAGGAAAAAGGGCTGAAGATATACTTCAGTTATGAATTTAAATGAATAACATGAACAAAGAAAACCAAATAGTTATCAAATATGTGACATTTGTCATTGACGGGGTTATTCACAGTATATATAATGTGTTAAAAATAAAAGAGGGGTTATGCACATAAAAATCCGAAAAGAAAAATTTGTTGGACTTACATTTAATATAATTTTATTGTCGTTGTTATTCATGCCTTTTTTTCTATATGCAGGTACTAAACCTGTTACAAAAGATTACAAACTCACCCTAAAGGCAGAAAACCTTACCCTTACAGATTTAGCAAGGTCATTAAACAATCTTGGCATAGATGTTTTTATAGACAGGGCTGAAAAGGATAGAATTATAAATGTAGAAATCAAGGAAATGCCACTTGAAAAGGCAATAAAGATGCTTGCATATCCCTTAAATTATGCCATTGTTTTTAACGAAAAAGGCGAAGTAAAAGAGTTAAGGATTTTCAAAACAAGTATATCTCCCGCGAAGGGATATGTTGCCTTTGAGTCAACAAATAAAGAAAATAGAGATAAAGATAAAACAGGCATATCTACGAGCTCAAACAGTCCCGCAACTCCTACAAGTTTCAAAACAGCTATGTCTGTAAAGAATTATGAGAAAGACAAAAAAGACACAAAAGGTACCGCTGAAGAAACCACAAAACTGATACTCGAACCCACAACTTTAGGGGGCGAGACTGCATATGCATATAACATATGGCTTAACAAAAGACTTGCCGAGATGAACAATATTGCTGAACAGCAGAGAATGAACGCAGAAAGAGAGATGGAGACCAAAAAACCAAATTTGACTCAGAATTTAAACTATATGGCAAAGGCAAACATGCAACTTACAATGGCTCAGCAGGCAAGCGCACAGTCGATAACTGGAGATGGGAGTCAAAAGGACACAAAAAGTATCGAGACATTTTACAATTACACAAATGAATTAAATAAGATAATGGAGGCAAAAAGGACTCAGGAGATAATAGAAGCGCAGAAGAAAAATTTTGCAAACTATATGTACTACCAGCAGAAGGCTCAAACAGGAAATTTCTCAAATCCTTATGCGGCATATCAGTCATACTATCAAACAATGTCGTTATATAAAACTTTATACGGTAAAAAATAAGGAGGAGTGGCATGATTATAAAAAGATTAAGCATTTTTCTGGCATTAATGATTTTAACATTAATTGCGGTTCCAGTGATCAACTGTGAGGCTAAGGACTTAATCCAGTGGAAAAGCTATGTGGTTGGCTTACAACCTCCCCAACAAAGTCAGTCTCCCCAACAAAGTCAGCCTCCAGGGCAAGGACAACCTCCTCAATCGGGTCAGCAACTATTTCCTGAACAAAACCTTCCTGGTGCAAATGTTTCCATTGCAAACTACCCAACTGTAAAGGCTACAACTGATTCAAATGGAATGTTTGTTTTGTCTGGAATTCCTTCAAATCAGTTGCATTTTTTCAAGGTAACAAAGACGGGCTATATTCCCACTAACATGGCAGTAAAGGTGCCCGATGTAGATATCGACAGCACTGGATGTTTCTCCCAAACTCCACAATCTTGTAGTTTTCCTGTAAAGCTAAGAGCAATATCTAATGAGATGAAGGCGTATTTAGATCAAGCAGCAGGCTATGCCCAAATAGATATGACAAACAATGGGATGATTGTGCTTGCGTTTTTTGGTGCAAATGACCTGCCGTTACCGATTCAGAACCCTGAAGTGTTTGTAAACGGAGACCCGTGGTTGCCTCAATTTTATTTTGTCTTAGGTCCCCAACTTATACTGTTTAATGTTCCACCTGGTGAGACGAGGATTGAGATTAAAAATGTCCCCAATGTTACAATACCTCTTATTACGCTACCTGTATTTGTTGGCGAAATAACAATTTTTAATGTGAACATTGTCAACCAATCCCAGATGGGAACAGTAACAGGAAAAGTGGAAAATGTAAATAATAATAACCCTATATCCGGTGCTATAGTTGAGGCAATACCAGAAGGTATGCAAGGAAGGTATGAAACAACAACAACAGATGCAAACGGAAACTATACTTTAAACCTTATCCAAGGAGTATACAAAATATCAGCTAAAGCTCAGGGCTACGCAAGGCAGTTTTATTATTTTGTAGATAATCCACAATCTGCAACTAAATTT
>JAMWCC010000008.1 GCA_023818375.1 Candidatus Omnitrophota bacterium
TTCTGAGGAAATACCTCAAAATCAGATGCAATAACATGATTGCTACAAATATCCTTGAGTTTTTCAAACCAAAACAGAGAAAGAGTGTTCAATATAATACCTTTTTCAGGAATAGGTGTTGGTAAAACAAAATCAAAAGCTGAGATTCTATCAGTAGTAACCATTAGTATTTTCTCTTTGTCTATTTCAAAAAGCTCCCTTACCTTACCTGAATATATTTTTGGCACAGGCAGTACAACGTCAGTTATCGCTCTCATATAAATCCTTTCATTGATTCATCCAGTTCCAAACTTTGCTTTCTTCACTCTGTAACCAATCTTCGGTTTCTGTTAAATAATAGTAAACATTTTGTAGAGCCTCAAGATGTTTTTTCTCTTCTTCAATAATCCATGTCAAAAATTCCTTTTCATTCTCATCTTTTGTTTTTAACAAGAACTCTTGGTATGCTGAGATTGACTGTTTTTCCATCTCTATCGCAAGTTCATATCCTTTAAAATGAGGATCCTGCTTTTTAATTTCTGTTTTTTTAGCATGAATCCAGAATTCCTTCAGCGTGGATTCAATATCTTCAACAACTTTTTTTAACTTGTTTTTTTCTAAAAATTTGTATTCGACAGTATCAAAAAGGGCGGCATGTTGAATTTCCTGCTGTGCAAGTGAATAAAACAATCTTTTTCCCAAAATATTGGTAGTTTTGGAAGCCAGAGAAAGGTAAAGATTGGCACCTTTTGTTTCAAACCCAATTGCGAAGTCCTTTAGTGATTTATCAACCATCTTCACTCCTTTTTTGTGGTAATTATTAACATAAACCAGAAGCTGCGGACTAATCTTTTTCTAAATAGGAAGCACACTGTCTTTCGTTTTCCCAGACAGTAACCTTTTTAACACTTACATTATACGGCTTAAGAGACTTCTTCATTTTATTAAAAATGTAGTAAGCCATATTTTCAGAACTCGGATTGACTTTTCTAAAGTAGTCTATATCGTTAAGATAGGTATGGTCGAGTTTTGCAAGCACCTTTTCTAATTCTGCCTTTAAAACACCAAAATCTAGCACCATCCCTGTGTTATGATCAATATCACCACAAACTGTGATATCAACCTTCCAGTTGTGTCCATGGAGTTTTTCACATTTACCCTTATAATTGCGAAGCCTATGTGCCCCTGAAAACTGGCTACTTATGGTTAGTTCAAACATTGTATCTCCCTTCTATGTTGACCTTTTTTATTATCAAATTTTTTTCATTCCAGAACTTTGACATTATCTTTCTGCGATACTCAGGAAAATCACTGAAGTATAAAACAGGTGGCTTTGGCATTCTTGAATTCAAAAGTCCATAACTAACGAGAAATTCTTTCACCGTCCTACTTGTCGCCTCAGAGGCATCCACAAGTGTAATCGCGGGACCTGTTATCTTTTTTATTGTTTTCTTCAACAAGGGATAATGGGTGCATCCGAGAACAAGTGTATCAATCTTGCTGTCAAGAAGTTCTTGTATATACTGTTTTACTATGATATCTGCCACATCTGAATCAATCCATCCTTCCTCTACAAGCGGCACAAGAAGTGGACATGCCTTTTGATAGACTTCCACATTATTATCAATCTTTTTTATAATTGATGGATAACTATTACTTGAAATCGTTGCCGGAGTTCCAATAACACCAATTTTTTTATTCCGTGTAACCTTTACCGCTTCCTCAGCTGAGGGCTGAATCACATCAAAAAAAACAAAATCCCTAAATTTTTTTTCAAGAAAAGTTTTTCCAAGAGAAGAAACAGAATGGCAGGCTATGATAATGATTTTGGGATTAAAATTAACAAGAAAGCTGGCTATTTGAATAGCATATTGCTTGATTATTTGATGTGACTTTGTTCCATAAGGAACCCTCGCAGTGTCGCCAAAATAAACAATTTTTTCTCCTGGCATCAGGCTGTGAAGCCTTTTTGCAACAGTCAACCCACCTACGCCTGAATCAAATATAGCGACAGGAGATTTTTTATTCAATAATTTTCTTGGAACGGAGATACTGAATAATTGCTTTGCCGAGTGTTTCACTTATTGCCTGCCTTACTTCTGGATCGCGAAGATTTGCCTCAATGTTAGGATTACAAATAAAACCGACCTCAACCAGTACTGATATCATAGGAGTGTATCTTAGAACATAAAAACTTGCAGGCTTTGCACCTCTGTCTGGACATATTAACCTTTCTGCAAGTTTTTCTTGAACCATTTCTGCCAATATCCTGCTTTCCTCAATAACATTGGTACTGTTAAGCTCATTAACAATCTGAAAAACAACTTCAGTAGTTGTCTCAGGTTCTACAACATCCTCAGATTCCGGTTCGGTACTGAAGTTTATTTCACTTTTCCTTGATGGATAATATGTTTCAAATCCATCTGCGTTCCATCTGTTGAAGCGAGAAGAATTAGTATGGACACAAAAGAAAATATCAGCTTTTTCTCTTTTTGCAATTTCCACCCTTTCATCAAGAGAAATAAACCTGTCATCCTCCCTTGTCATTTTTACGATAATTCTTGGGAGTTTTTTGAATTGGTTGGTGAGATAATTTTTCAACCTGAGTGATATATCGAGATTAACGTCCTTTTCTTTAAGTCCAAAGTTTCCAATTGCTCCATGGTCCTTACCACCGTGTCCAGGGTCAATAAGAATTACAAAATCCCTATCAAGCCCAGATTTCTCAATTGTTACAGATTTTTCCTTTTCAGGAAGTGGTTGTGGGGCTGAAGTTTTTGGCTGTACCGGTAAAGGTTGTGAAACTGTTATCGTTGACAAAATCCTGTCAAAAGATTCAACAGGAAAAAAGACTTCCTTCTCAATTTCTTTAATTGGTGCATCGAGTAACATTTTTTTATCATCAATGTAAAAATCCAATGACCCGATGCTTCCTTTCAAAATTTTCCCCTGATAATCAATAAAAATCCTGTCTTCAATCCTTCCCCAGCTTTGAACTCCAAGAATCTTAACAATTGTCTGTAAGCTTATGTATTTCTGTTTTCCAACCCAATAAACAGGGTAATTTTTCAGTTGATTTGTAAACTCAGAGGAGAAAAGAAGGCCGGAAAAAAGCAAAAAAACCAAACCAATTTTTGGAATTAACCTCAACAAGCGCTCCTGTTTTCTAAAAAATTATGATCCAACTTTTATGGTTTTTTGAAACTATTTTATCCTATTTTGTTCAGGATACTTAATTCGGAAAGTAGCCTTTCAGAACTTTTCTCAAGAATTCTGTTTTCTAATACGCGATCCAGAAAAAGTGGAGGCGGCGGGTACTGCCCCCGCGTCCGTCGCTTTTGCTCCCCGAGACAGGGGGTGATTCCCCCTTCTCGGTGTCATCCCCCCGATACTTGAAATGGAAAACAAGTTTTCCATACCTTTCTCTGGACGCGGAATTTACTTCCAATTATAGCCTTCTGCCTACTTTCCGCATCTACAGAAAAAGTGGAGGCGGCGGGTACTGCCCCCGCGTCCAGAGGGGAATAAGAAAAGCATCTACCGAGCATAGTTTCGGTTTTGTTGGGTATTTCTGGACTCCCCGAAACCGGATTCCAGAATACCTGTCCCTGTTGAATTTAGTTCCAGCCCCCAGGGACCACAGAGGTCTGGAACGAGCTCCTATCCGACCTGATTCAGAATCCCAGGAGCAGGAATTCTGTCAGGTGACTGCTTTTTTAAGCAGCCATGTAGTTCGCTGTTGTGGCAGCTATTTTTTGCCGGATTTGACGAGCCTCCGGCGTCTCGGCCGGCAGCTTTTCTCTATCCTCCCCCTGTCGAGACCTATTTCGCCCCCATAAATTTTTGATGTCTCTCGATAGTTTTCTTCGCTTCTCTTTCTCTCATGTCCCGACGCTTATCAAAGAGCTTTTTGCCCCTAACAAGAGCAAGATTTACCTTTATCAATCCTCTTGTATTAGTATACAGTGAAAGGGGCACTATTGTCAACCCTTTTTCTTCAACTTTTTTCTGCCACTTTCTTAACTGGCTCTTGTGAAGCAGAAGCCTCCTTTTTCTCAAGGGCTCTATTTTCTCCAAAGAACCAGGATATTGGGCTACATGCATATTATTGAGGTATAATTGACCTTTTTCAAATGCACCATACGATTCTCTTAAGCTCACATTTCCCAGGCGAATCGACTTTACCTCTGGACCCTTTAGTTCTATACCAGCTTCAATCGTTTCCAGGACAATATAATCGTGTAATGCCCTTTTGTTTTCTAT
>JAMWCC010000003.1:0-11523 GCA_023818375.1 Candidatus Omnitrophota bacterium
TGAACTCCCTCACATCGCAGAATTTCTTCCATATTTTATGCACCTGTTGCCAGTTTCATTATCCTTCCAATAAAACGGCAGCTTTGTTCTACATTCTATTTTTCTTTCAGGACATTTTTCAAAAAAAGGACACATTTCAGTAATTTCCTTTTGATTAAGAGTTGTTAACGCAGAGGTTTCTGTTTTTTCTTCTATTTGTCCTGTAAGGATTTTTGTATATGGGTGGATTGGTACTTGTGTTGCAGGGTTGAATATTTCAAGGATATAGCCACCATACATTATTCCTATGCGCTTACCTATTTTCATTGCAAGAGCTATGTCGTGGGTGATGAATAACATTCCAATATTGTATCTAGCGGCAAGGCTATTTAAAAGTTTTATTATCTGCTGAGTTGTAAGTACATCCAGGGCTGTTGTCGGTTCATCTGCAATAATAAGAGAGGGTTTGTTTATAAGCGCCATGGCTATCATTACCCTTTGTTGTTGTCCGCCACTAAGTTGGTGGGGATAGGTGTTTTGTATATCGGGTTCAAGTTCTACTTCCTCTAAAGCGCGTTCAATGAACTTCTTGTAGTCTACAATTTTGTTGTGGAGTGCCTCTTGAAGGTGTACGCCAATGGTAAATAGAGGGTCAAGATACGCTCCTGGATCTTGAAATATCATTCCAATTTTTCTACCCCTTATAGTTCTGATCTCACTTTCCGACATTTTTAGGATATCCTGATTTTCAAAGATAATCTGACCAGAAATTATTTTGAAGTTTTTTGGTAAAAGCTTAATAATTGAGAGAGCAAGTGTTGTCTTCCCTGAACCTGACTCGCCAACAAGACAAAAGATTTCACCTCTTTTTATAAAGAGATTGATATCATTGAGTATAGATTTTGTTATTGCACAGACCGAAAGATTTTTTATTTCAATAATTTTGTTCATATTACCAATTTTTGGGATCAAGAACGTTTCTTAAGGCATCCCCAAGAAGGTTAAAATTTATCAGTACTATAAAAATGAAAGCACCTGCGATTAAAAGCCACGGAGCATCACCTATAACTCTGAGATTCCCAATTGTTGAAGACAATATATTACCCCAGCTTGGATATGGTTCCTGAATTCCTAATCCGAGCAAACTTAAAGCAGCTTCCCCTATGATATAGCCAGGGATACTAATTGTTAGAGCAGTTATTGTATAAGAAAAGGTATTCGGGAAAATATGGTGAAACATAATTCTCCAGTGAGAAAGACCAATTGATTTTGCAGCCATGACATAATCTTCTTCTTTTATTGCGAGGACCATGCCCCTTACAATTCTTGATAGTCCTGCCCATCCAATCAGGCTAAGAATTAGTACAATCAAAAGATACACCTGCAGACTTGAGAGATTGAGCGGAAACATTGCTCTAAGTGATAACATTAGATAGAAAGATGGAAATACCATCATGATTTCAACAAGACGCATTAGTATCTTGTCCACAATACCACCAAAGTACCCAGCAATTCCACCTGTGATAATCCCAAAGGTAAATGATATTAAAACGCCGATTAAGCTTATGGAAAGAGAAATCCTACCACCATATAATAGTCTTGAGAAAATGTCTCTTCCATAATTGTCAGTTCCAAACAAAAAAATGTTTGCAGGCTTATCAACTCCAAAAAGATACTTTTTTGTCTTAAAGAAAAAAAGAATTCTTCTTTCATCACCCTCTACTAGTAATTTTATGAAATATTTTTTTGAATGGTCCTCTACATAGGTTTTAAATACAGGATCTTCAATCCTCGTGTCATAAACGAATGGTCTCAAATGGAAACGACCTTGTTTGTCTCTGAAATGAATTTTTGTTGGTGGATGATATGCCTTATTTCTGAATTGAGAATCAAAATGATATGGTGCAAGTATATCTGCAAAAAATGAAAGAAAATAAAATATCAAAAGAAACCAGAAGCTGAAATATGCCGCCTTACTATGAGTTTTCAATCTTTTGAAAAATCTATTCATGCTATTCTTATCCTTGGGTCAAAATATGCTATAAGGATATCCCCTATCAGGTTTCCTATTATTAACAGCATGCCACTTATTACAAGAGATCCCATCACCAAATATAGATCCTGTGAAAGCACAGCTTCAAGGATCAAACTACCCATTCCCGGCCACCCGCAGATTATTTCAGTTAAAGCAGCACCATTCAAAAGTGTGCCTATTTCCATTCCGAGAATTGTAAACATTGGATTTAGCGCATTTCTGAGAGCATGTTTGAATATTACTTTACTGGCAGGAAGTCCTCTTGCCCAGGCAGCTAGGACAAAGGGTGTATTAAAACTCTCAATAAAATTATTTTTCATCAATCTAAAAAGTGAACCAACACTCACAAAGCTTAACACAAGGCCTGGAACCAGCAGATGTTTGAGATAATCCAAAAAAACCGCAAATGAAGAAACATCTGTATTAAAAATGCTTCTGGTTCCACCAAGAGGAAGTACACCGGTTTTGCTTACAAAGTATACAAACAGCAATGCAACAAAAAAGGAAGGTAACGAAATTGAAATATATGCAAGTATAGAAAAAACCCTATCAAAGAAAGTTCCCTGTTTATATCCTGAAATGACTGCAAGTGGAACCGCAATGAGCCAGCTTAAGAATAGAGAAAAAATGGCAAGGCACAGGGTGTTTTTAAGTCGGAATTTTATGAGATTTTTTACTGGCATGTGATAGGCAAATGAAACTCCGAAATCAAGTCTACAAAGATTTTTTAACCAGTAAAAATACTGAACAATGATAGGTCTGTCAAGACCAAAACTTGTTCTCATTTCTTCGATAGTCTGCGGTGATATTTCTGGATTAAGTTTCATTTGAGCAAAGTAATCACCAGGCGCTGACTGTATAATGATAAACGAAACAAAACTCATTCCTATAACCATTGGTATGAGTTGTAGCAATCTCTGTAATATAAGTTTTTTCATTTCTTTTCTGGCAAAGTTATAGTAATTTTTCTGCTGTTTAAATCAATAAATTCCATCCGTATTTTCAAGGACTCTTTTGGTAACTTCTTTATTGCAGCTTCTGGCCATTCAACCAAAACTACTCCCTTGTTTAGATATTCTTTAAACCCGAAACTTTCAAGTTCATCAGAATTTTTTAATCTATAAAAATCAAAATGATACACTGGCAATTTATCTTTTGCATATTCATTCACTATTATAAAGGATGGGCTGGAGATATCTTTGCGACCAGTCAATCCCGTTATTATACCTTTTATCATAGTTGTTTTACCCGCGCCAAAAGGACCAAAGAAGATTACGCATTTGATTCTAAGCTTTTTGATGATTTCTTGTGCAATTTTAATTCCCAGTTTTTCTGTTTCCTTTGATGAAAAAGTTCTAATGGACAAAATTTTTGTTTTACTTGAAATGTTTGAATTTTTCTTCTTGTAATTTAATTTGTTTACCATCAGAGTATTTCAGAACAAAAATTTTTTGTTTAATTAATTTACCTATCCTGGTAATTTTTAAACCAGAGATTTTCTCAGGAACTTTTTCTGCGCCGTCAGGGCTGACTGTGAAAACAAGTTCATAATCCTCACCATCATACAGGGCAGAAAAAATAGGTTTGTACCTGTTTGCGTCTTTTGAAATAGGGATCTTTTCTGCTTCAATTTCAATTCCACAATTTGAAGCCTCTGCAAGCTTTCTTGCATCACTGGCAAGACCGTCTGACAGATCTATCATGGCTGTCGGTTTGATGTAACTTGCGATAATTCTTGCTTCTTTTACACGAGGCATAAACTCAAATTGTTTTCTTTTTTGCGCTCCTCCAAGGGTTCCTGTTACAAAGACCAGGTCACCTGGTTTTCCGGTGCTTCGAAGTACAAGGTTTTTTTTCTCAACCATTCCGACAAGAAAAATATCCACAAAAAAGATATCAGAGCGAGATAAATTTCCACCTATAATATCTATACTAAAAGGTTTAGCCAGTTGAAGGATTCCTTTAAAAATACTTTTGAATGCAGTTGCTTTTTTTTCTGGCAGTCCTAGTGAAACAAGTGCCCACGCAGGAATACCGCCCATTGCGGCTATGTCACTGATATTTACAGCAAGAGCCTTGCGACCAATCTGAGAGAATTTTGCTTCCGTTAGTTTAAAATGAACATTTTCCACAACAATATCAGTTGTCAACAATAGATAATGCTTCTTATCATATTCTAATACAGCTGTATCATCCCCAATTCCTATTTTGACCTTTTTGTTTCTAATTAGGCAATTTGATTTAAGCCATTGTACTATTTGTTTTTCTACCATGAGCTATTGCTTTCTGTTTCTTTTTCCTTCTAAGACAAGTGGCAATCCAAAAATATCAATAAATCCTTTTGATGCTCTATGGTCAAAGGTATCTTTTGAAGTATAAGTTGATAAGGCTTCTTCATACAAAGAGTACATTGATTTTCTTCCAACGACAATACATTGTCCTTTATAAAGCTTTACTCTCACTGTACCAGATACATATTTTTGTGTCTCATCAATGAATTTCTCAAGACATAACCTGAAATCACTAAACCAGTATCCATAGTAAATGAGCTCTGCATATTTTTGGTTTATTATGCTTTTAAAATGATATAGCTCTCTTTCAAGTACAAGTTTTTCAAGCTCAGCGTGTGCTGTATGCAAAATTGTTGCGGCGGGTGCTTCGTAAATTTCTCTTGACTTTATTCCAACAAGACGGTTTTCAACCATGTCTATTCTTCCTACACCATGTCGTGCCCCAATTTCATTCAAAAAGTTGATTAGGTCGATGCTGTTCATGGTTTTACCATTGAGTTTTATCGGGATACCCATGTTAAATTCAATGTCAATATACTCAGGTTTTGCAGGGGCTTTTAAGGGTGAACAGGTTATTTGATAAGCATCCTCAGGAGGTTCCTGCCATGGATCCTCAAGAACCCCGCATTCTATTGATATTCCCCAGATATTCCAGTCGATACTATATGGCTTTTTTTTGGTTACATCAACTGGGATATTATGTTTTTTTGCGTATTCCATTTCTTCTTCTCTTGATCTAAATTCCCATTCTCTAACTGGTGCAATGATTTTTAACTCAGGTGCCAAATTTTTAAAAGCAAGTTCAAATCTCACCTGATCATTACCTTTTCCGGTACATCCATGGGCAACTGCGTCTGCTTTCTCTTTCTTTGCAATTTCAACCAAATTACTGGCTATCAAAGGCCTTGAAAGGGCAGTTGCAAGGGGATACTTGCCTTCATAAAGTGCAGAGGCTTTCAGAGAAGGGAAAATATACTTATCAATAAATTCCTGTTTAAGGTCTTTAAAATAAAATTTCTTTGCGCCGGTTGAAATTGCTTTTTTTTCAAGCAATGCAGGATTTTCTTTTTGTCCAATATCAGCGGTGAAAGCAATAACTTCAGCATTGTATTTTGTTTGCAACCATTTTATAATTACAGATGTATCAAGTCCTCCTGAATAGGCAACAACTATTTTCATTTTTCCTCCCTGATCAGATGAGATTTTCCCTTTTCATTTTTATAAACATTCTAATCCTTCCGATGAAAAACCCCCCAAAACCAACGATTAAAAACAAGAGTTGAAAAAAATATCCAGCCTTTGGTATCGCTGTTAGAAGTACAAAAACTCCTGTTCCTAAAAACAACCCCAAAATTATTTTAACCTTTCCTTCTTTCAATTTCCACAATATAAATCTTCCCAAGACTATGCAGGTAAACCCACGACACAGATATAAAAGTGAGATGTAGAAAGTCAAAAAAATTAATCCTAATGGTGCACCAATGATAGTAATCATCAAAAAGACAAGGATCACTGGTACTAACAGTAATAACACAAAACCACTAAAAAAAGTCCAGATAGGTTTTTTCTCAATAATTTCAATTGTTTCCTGCAAAATCCTTGGTGTAAAAACAATCATTAATATGAAGGGAAAACAAAGACTTAAGAAAGAGTATAACTTCATAAACTTTTGTGAAAGTAAAATCTGTGCAGGACGAAAAACGGGTGGCTGATATGTGAATTCACAGGACTTTAATACGTTTAGTGGTATTGCTGGCTCATCCTTGCTCTGAACTATGAGCTTTCTTTCTATACGGATATTTTTTGAAAAGATTACATTTTTTGTTTTGAGATAAAGCATATAGTATTGGCCTCCTATTTGCGCATCTCTTGACCAGACTTTGGTAAGGCTTTTTATCTTTACATCATCATGAATTAAAACTTCAGGGGATACGAAACTAGTATTGCCTTCAACCACCAGATTTTTGGCTTCGATATTTCTTGCAAATATTTTCAGGTTACCATTTATAAATCCTGAGATGTATACTGTGTCTCCTGCTATATATACATCTTTTTTAGAAGAACCACTGAAGTTAACATTAATTCCTATAAGAAGAACGTCTTCAAATGATTTACCTCTAAAATTTAGCTTGTTTCCGATTGCCAGGATATTATTTTTGAAATTATGTTCCAGGGTAATTTTTTTCCCAGTAAAAAAATCTTCAAACCCAAAATTTACTGGTAGTTCCAGTTTTGCGTGGAGTATGCTTACAAGTAAGAGAAAAAACAAAAAAGTGATTTTCTTCATAGTTCCTTGATCATTGGTATTTCATCACATCTTGGGAATTTGGGACAATTTATACAGTCGATCCATATTTTGTGGGGTAGTTTCGTTTTTTCTGTCCGGACAAAACCAAACCTTTCGAAAAAATCAGGCACATACGTGAGAACAAAAATTTTTTTAATACCAAGCTCTTTTGCCTCTTGAATCAATTTCTCTATAAGTTTTGTCCCATAACCTTTTCTTTGTTTTGTATTCCTTATTACAACAGATCTAATTTCTCCAAGATTTTTCCATACTATCTTCAAGGCACCACAACCAATGATTTTTCCTCTGTTATCACAGATAACCCAAAAATTTCTGAGATTTTCAAAAACCTGATTTAATGAAACTGGTAACATTTTCCCCTTCTGAGCCTGCTTATTTATAAGGTTTTTGATTTCATACACATCACCCATTACAGCATGTCTTATGTCAATCTTCATCAATTATCACTCTCCTCCCTTCTATTTTCACCTTTCCTTCAGCAATCAACTTTATTGCAATTGGATAGATAATGTGTTCTTTTTCCTGTATTCTTTGATGGAGGGTTTCAGGAGTGTCATTATCAAGGACCGGTACAACTGCCTGTAAAATTATGGGACCTGTATCGATGCCTTCATCAACGAAATGAACTGTACAACCGGTGAATTTTACTCCGTATTGAAGCGCTTGTTTCCAAGCCTCAAGTCCTCTAAAAGATGGTAAGAGAGATGGATGAATATTTATTATTCTTCCACTATATGAGTTAAAAAAGTTTTTCTTTATAACCCTCATGAAACCAGCAAGGCAGACAAGTTCAACATTGTGTTCTTCTAAGCATTTTACATATTTTACTTCCTGCTCTGGTTGAAGAAATGTTTTATATTTTCCCGGTTCAATGAATATTGCAGATATTCCGTGTGAACGAGCGATTTCAAGTGCATAAGATTGTGGGTTATCGCTTAATACTACACCAATTTTCACTTTAAGAAAACCAGATTCGATCTGATTGATAATTGCTTGTAGATTGCTTCCTTTTCCTGAAGCAAGAACTCCTATGGTAAACATTTTTCTATCTCCTTTAACATTCTGAGAAATTTTTTTAACAACTTAACTGTAGTTTGTTTAGTTTCCTCTTCTTTAGTATGGAGTCTTCTAAAATTTTTTTTGACACCTTTTATTTTGAACCCTTCATGGTAGAGAAGGGTTTGAATATGTTTGATTTTATCTATATCCTTATCAGAATAAATTCTCCTACCAGCTAAATCCCGCTTGATTTTGAGGAAAGGGAATTGAGTTTCCCAGTATCTTAAAATATGCGGCGCAATACCTGTGATTTCTGAAACCTCTGTGATTCTGTAATAACGAGAAACTTCATTCATCTTTTAATTGCCTCGTCATGAGTTTTTCAATCTCAACCAAAGGGTCAGCATCTTCGTGAACTATCCTGTAAATTGCAGAAGCAATAGGTGTATCAATTTTTTTTTCCTGTGAAATTTTTCTGATTGCTATTGAAGCAAAAATTCCCTCAACAACCATTTTTGTACTTTCCAGAAATTGTCTTTTCTTTTTCTTTGCTACTGCCTGGCCGAATCTGTGGTTTCTACTTGAGGGACTGAATGATGTGGTAATTAAGTCGCCTATCCCTGCCAACCCCCAGAAAGTTTTTTCTTTTGCACCAAAAAATTTTCCAAAATTTTTCATTTCTTCGATACTTCTGGTTAGATATGCTGCTTTTGCATTATCACCAAGTTCAAGAGCATCAATAATACCAGAGCCTATAGCAAGAACATTTTTATATCCACCGCATATTTCAACTCCACAGACATCAATGCTTGTATAAAGACGCAGAACTTTTGAGGAAAACATCGATTGAAATTTTTTAGCTAAGTTTTTATTGTATGAAGCTATAACTGCCGCTGTTGGTTTTCCTGCAGCAACCTCACAAGCTATTGTTGGACCTGACATAACGGCATAGTTTTTAATGTCAATTTCACTACACAGAATCTGCGACATTCTCATTCCTGTTTCGGGTTCAAGTCCTTTGGTAGCAATAAGTATGTTTTGACCTTTGTAAAATTTTTTTAGATATTTTACAGTATTTTTAAAATGTTGGGATGGAACAGCGATTATGATGATTTCTACATTTGAACATATAAATTGAATGTCGTTGGTAATGACAACCTGCTGTGGAATTTTAAAACCTGGAAGATATTCGCTATTTACCCTTGTTCTTGTCAAAAACTCAGCATAGTCTGGAAATTTTTCCCACAAGAAAACCTGAAATTTTTCACAAAGTAAAATTGAAAGAGCAGTGCCCCATCCACCAGCACCAATGATTCCTATCTTTTCCATAGGTTGAATCTATTTTCTTTTCTCTGGAGAAGTCTTTTTATGTTCTCCTTATGGGCTACCACTATAATGAGAGAAATTATAATTCCGCCAGTAACGAATTCCCTATTTTCCTGAAATAACCATAAAAGTACAGGTAGGTTAATTGCCGCAATTATTGAAGCCAGAGAAACGTATCCAGTGGCAACGAATATAAGAACCCAGAACAAAAAACTAACAAATGCCTCTTTTGGAATTAAGGCAAGCAAAACCCCAAAACTACAATTTACTGCCTTTCCACCCTTTCCTTTCAGAAAGATTGAAAATTTGCTGCCGACTATCGTGGCAATACCTACGATTAATAAAACTGCCTGATTTGTATTGGTCTGGTGAAGGTGCTTTAGAAGAATGATTGGGAGACTACCTTTACCGACGTCCAGTAAAAAAGTAATGATTCCGGGCACTGGTCCCAATACCCGGAATACATTTGTTGCACCAATATTACCGCTGCCCCTTGTTCTTATATCAATTTTATAAAAATACTTACTAATCCAGTATCCCCACGGAAGACTACCTGCAAGGTATCCTATGATACTCCAGAAGGTTATTAAAAACAGGGACACGGTTCATATTTCCAAACTTATTTTATCCCTAGCAATTCCTTTGCCTTATCAACTGCAGAACCAGCGTCAGGAGCATATCCATCAGCACCTATTTCGTCGGCATAAGCCTGTGTTACTGGCGCCCCTCCAATGATTATTTTTACCTTATCCCTCAATCCCTCGGCTTTCAATTTTTCGATGACATCCTTCATAGCGGG
This sequence comes from Candidatus Omnitrophota bacterium, assembly GCA_023818375.1. Lineage (GTDB taxonomy): Bacteria > Ratteibacteria > UBA8468 > B48-G9 > DTJG01 > DTJG01. The sequence continues at coordinate 9,738 of JAMWCC010000003.1, forward strand.
CATTGTAGTGGTAAGAAGAGCAGATAGTCCGATAAGCTGGGCTCCATTCTTAGCAGCTTCAACAAATTTATCTTCAAGTACATCTATACCAAGATCCATTACTTCAAAGCCTGCACCCTTCCACATCATTGCCACAAGGTTCTTTCCTATATCGTGAAGGTCACCCTTAACTGTTCCAATTGCCACCTTTGCCTGCGCTTTGATGCCAGCCTTCGCAATTTCTGGTTGTAAAATTGCCATGGCTTGATTCATTGCTCTTGCGGCTATCAAAACTTCTGGAACATAAAACTCATTATTTTTAAATTTGGTTCCCACCACATTCATACCGGCTATCAGTCCTTCATTCAAAATTTCTTCTACACTTATATTTTCAGCAAGTGCCTTTTTGACTAGTTCCGTAGCTTTCTTTGCATCTCCCCTAATAATTGATTCTTTTAATTCATCCAGCATTTTTCACCCTCCCTGGTTTAAAAAAAAACTTGACTAAAAATTTATACAGCAGATTAAACTATTTGTCAAGTTGCAAGACAGGTGTAAAATATAATTAGCAGGTTATAGGCGGTTAGCTCAGGCGGCAAGAGCGCTTCCCTTACAAGGAAGAGGTCGTGGGTTCGAGTCCCTCACCGCCTAAGTTTTCATATACTCCTATTGTCCAATTTAGCAGGCAATAGATAATTTAGATCAAAAGCTTTTTTGTGAAACTTTGTCAACTGGCGAATCATCTAAATTTACAAAAAAAAACGGAGGTAAAAAAATGGAAAAAATTATCGGAATTGATCTTGGAACAAGTAATTCAGCTGCTGCGATAATGGATGCAGGTAAGATTGTAGTGATACCAAGTGCTGAAGGTACAACAATCGTTGGTGGTAAGGCTTTCCCATCTTATGTTGCGTTTACAAAAGACGGACAAATTCTTGTTGGAGAACCTGCAAGAAGACAGGCAGCGGTTAATCCTGAACGTACGATTTTTGCAGCGAAAAGGAAGATGGGAACTGATTATAAATATGTAATTGATGGTAAAACCTACACCCCGCAACAAATTTCAGCTTTTATTCTTCAAAAAATCAAGAAGGATGCTGAAAGTTTCCTTGGCTATCCAATAACAAAGGCGGTAATTACTGTTCCTGCTTATTTCAACGATAATCAAAGACAGGCAACAAAGGATGCAGGTACAATAGCCGGTTTAGAAGTTGTAAGGTTAATCAATGAGCCAACTGCAGCTGCATTTGCTTATGGACTTGATAAACTCAATCAAGAACTTAAGATTATGGTTTTTGACTTTGGTGCTGGTACCCTTGATGTTACGATTATGGAAATGATGGGTGGTGGAGTTTTTAAGGTTCTTTCTACAAGTGGGGATACCCAACTTGGCGGCACCGATATGGACCAGGATCTTATCGATTTTATTGTGAAAGATTTTAAATTACAGACAGGGATTGATCTGACGAATGATAGAATGGCTATGCAGAGAATTAGAGAGGCTGCAGAAAAGGCTAAAATAGAACTGTCATCGACCCTTGAAACTGAGATCAATTTACCTTTTATAACTGCAAATGAAAAAGGTCCCCAACATCTTTCAATGAAGATAAGAAGATCTCAACTTGAAGAATTAGTAAGGGGCAGAATTGAAAAATGCAGGGGACCAATGGAACAGGCACTTGCTGATGCAAAACTCAGTCCTTCTCAAATTGATAAGATTATTCTTGTTGGTGGGCCAACACGAATGCCAATAGTACAAAAGTTTATAGAAGATTTTATGGGCAAAAAACCAGAAAGGGGCATAGAC
>JAMWCC010000003.1:11533-39770 GCA_023818375.1 Candidatus Omnitrophota bacterium
GCATAGACCCCATGGAGTGCGTCGCAACAGGTGCAGCGATCCAGGGTGCTATTCTTGCAGGAGAACTAAAGGATAAAGACATTCTTCTGCTTGATGTAACTCCACTTTCACTCGGTGTTGAAACTTTAGGCGGAGTATTTACCAAGATTATAGAAAGAAACACTACTATTCCGACAAAAAAGAGTCAGATTTTTACTACAGCCGCAGATAATCAGACTTCGGTTGAAATTCATGTATTACAGGGAGAAAGACCGATGGCTGTACATAACACCAGTCTCGGAAGGTTCCATCTTGACGGAATTCCACCGGCACCGCGCGGTGTTCCCCAGATTGAAGTAACGTTTGACATAGATTCAAATGGAATTTTGTCTGTTACAGCTAAAGATTTAGCCACACAGAAAGAGCAGTCTATAAGGATTACTGCTTCAAAAAAACTGACCAAGGAAGAGATAGACAAAATGATTAAAGAAGCTGAACAATTTGCAGAGCAGGATAAAAAACAAAAGGAACTGATCGAACTGTGTAACAGAGCGGACCAAATTGCTTACAGCGTTGAAAAGACAATAAAAGAACATGGAGATAAAATTCCTGCTGAGGAAAAGAATAATGTCAATGAAAAGATAGTAGCACTGAGAAGGGCAATAGATTCAAAAAATGAAAGTGAAATAAGAAGATTAATGGAGGAAGTAGAACAAAGCTCGCATAAAATAGCAGAGATACTTTACAGACAGAGTGCTCAAAGTGCTTCTTCTGGTAATCAACAAACTACTGAAACTACTCAGGAACAAAATCACCATGGAGACAAAAAAGTAGTTGATGCTGATTATCGCGAGGTTGATGGTAAGTAATTAAAGGCGGGATAAAGAAAGATTAGACGGGCGGGTTAAATCCGCCCGGTTTTTTATTCACTATATTGCTCAGCGTGTTATAATAAAAAAAAGGACCTAATATGGCAACATACAAAGCAGCAGGAGTCGATGATAGAAAAGCAGAATTGCTTGTTAGCTTTATAAATGAACGCATAAAGAAATCTGCGTTCTGCAAGAATTTGGTGGGAGAAATTGGTTTTTTTGGTGGGTTTATTAAAATTCCACGTTCCTGCAGTGACAATCTGCTTGTTGCTTCCTGTGATGGAGTTGGTACCAAAATTCTCATTGCAAAGGCATTTGAAAAGTTTGACACAATAGGGATAGATCTTGTGGCTATGAATTGTAATGATGTATCTGTTTGTGGTGCAACTCCACTTTTTTTTCTTGATTATATTGCTGTTGGAAGGTTGAATATAGAAAGAGAAAAAAAAATAGTAGAAGGGATTATAAGAGGTTGCGAAATTGCTGGATGTATACTTGCCGGTGGAGAAACTGCCCAGATGCCCGATGTTTATGCTGATGATGATTTTGATCTTGCAGGTTTTTGTGTAGGTGTTGTTAAGAAAAGTAAAATCATCGGACCTTCTAAAGTAAGGCGTGGAGATGTAATACTTGGAATTGGATCAAACGGATTGCATTCAAATGGATTTTCTCTGGTGAGAAAAATTTTCTTTTCTGACAAAGGAATAAAGAGAAATCTTTTCAAATATTGGTCGGAACTTGGTCGTTCTCTTGGCGAAGAGCTTTTAAGGCCAACCTACATTTATTCACCATTGCTTGGCACTCTTGTAGAAAAGAAGATGATTCATGCTGCAGCCCATATCACAGGCGGTGGTATCCCTGGAAATTTATCAAGAATAATACCTGGAAATTTGTGCGCTGAAGTTTATACAGGTTGCTGGAGTGTACCAAAAATATTCCAGATTATCCAGGAAAAAGGTAATATAAAAAGCAAAGAAATGTTCAATGTATTTAATATGGGTATTGGTTTGATTGTGATTGTTTCTGAGAAAAAGAAAGAAAAAGTTAAAAACATTGTTAAAAAATTAGGATTCAGATGTTTTGAAATAGGTGTTATAACTGATGGATATGGCGATGTGAAGTTATTGAATAAAAATAATTAAATCATAACATTCCACCAGGAGGAAGAATGTCAGAGAAAAAAAATATAATGTACAAAGTTATGGCGCTGGGGCTTGCTTCCCTTTCTTTGGCTGAAAAAAAGGGAAAAGAATTTCTTCAAAGTCTTGAAAATGAAGTTAGGGAAAAGAAACTTGAGGAGAAAGTAGAGAAAAAATTTTCAGCCCTTCTTGAAAAAGTCGAAAAGCTTGAGAAAATAAGTAAGGAAAAACTTGCTGATTTTTTTGGTATCGCAACCAGTGAAGAAATAGATGATCTGAAAAAAGAAATAGAGAATTTAAAGCATGGCAAGCAATGAATATATTTGGCTTCAGAAAGAAATATCGTCTAATAAATCGCGTTCGTACCGTATTAAGAATTTTTATAAAACACGGACTTGGGTATTTTTTCTACAAAATCTTTAAAGAACCTGGTCTAAGGATACTTCGTTTAAATCGTGCACAAGTAAAAGAAGTCAATCACCATCATTCTGTTGCGCAAAGATTATGTGCAGTTATTGAAGAACTTGGTCCGACATACATAAAGATTGGTCAGTTTTTTAGTACTAGAGCAGATATCCTTCCTGAAGATTTTCTTGAAGAATTATCAAAATTGCAGGACAGTGTTGCTCCATTTTCTTTTGAAGAAGTAAAAAATACGATAGAGACCGATCTAGGTAAGAAAATAAACGAGATTTTTTCTGAATTCTCAATGCAGCCAATGTTTTCTGCATCTATAGGTCAGGTTCATCTTGCCAGGTTAATTTCAGGACAAGAATGTGTCGTAAAAGTTCGCAGACCAAATGTAGAAAAGATTGTTTCAGATGATATAGAGGTTCTTACAGAGATATCCAATATAGCATCAAAACACATTCTTGAATTGAAGCAATGGAATATTTCAGGCTTGCTTGAGGAGGTTGGTAAACATTTGACAAAGCAAATGGATTTTGTTTATGAAGCTGCGATGATGGGGAAGATGAGAGTGTTTTATGAAAAAGTGAATATTAAAGTTCCTCAGGTTTACTGGGAGTATACATCAAAAAGAGTTCTTACAATGGAAAAAATTGATGGAACAAAAATACTAGAGATTTTGCCTGAAAGTAGCAATAATATTTCGCAGCACATTGTAAAAGGGCTATTTCAAATTCTTTTTGAAACGGGTTATTTCCATGCAGATTTGCATCCTGGCAATATTTTGGTGACCAATGGAAAGGAAGTTGCTTTTGTTGATTTTGGACTTGTTGGTTATTTATCATTTGAGAAAAGAAAGCTTCTTGCACAAATTATTGCTGGTATTCTTAAAGGAAACCTGTCAGAAGTCTTGCCTTACATAAAAAAATTTTTTGGCATCTCTCAGAAGGTTCCTGAAACCTTTGAAAAAGATATCAGTTTTATAGTTGATAAATATGGTTCACTTCCTCTTAAAAGGATTCATCTGGGAAATATTATCTATGATTTGATGCGAATCGCAAGAAGGTTAAATATAAGGCTAGATTCAGATGTTGGATTGCTTGCGAAAAATCTTATGAGTTTAGAGTCGATATGTTCAAGGCTAAGTCCGGCAGAAAGCATGCTTGACTTAAGTAAGTCGTACTGGGAACCTCTATTGAATAAAGGAATTTTCCAGCATTTATGGTTGGAGGAGTTTAAGAATGCCATTGTTTCCTATAGAAACATGGTGATGGAATTTCCATCAAACTGGGAAGAGTTTATGAGAATAAACAGAGAAAGAATTGAAACAGAGCAAAAGATTGCAATAAGGCTTGATAGATACACAAAAAGTCTCCAACACGCTGGCACAAAAATAAGTATTTCTATTGTAGTTTTGCCAGTTATTACTATCGCTATAATTTATGGTATAAATAACCTTCTACCAGGAGTTTTTCTCACCTTACTTTTGGGTTTTATTATTCTTATAGGTGCTTTATTCAAATTAATTGACGGTAGGTATGATGAATGATTTCGTTGATGAAGTAAAAATATGGATTAAAGCTGGTGATGGCGGACCAGGGTGTGTTGCTTTTAGAAGAGAGAAATTCGTTCCAAAAGGTGGTCCTTCAGGAGGAAATGGCGGGCAGGGCGGTTCTATTTATTTCTTGGCAGTAGACAACATGAAAACATTACGTCAGTATTATTACCACAGGCATTTCAAAGCAGAAAACGGTAAACCTGGAGAAGGTGATAATCGTACAGGTGCTGATGGAAAAGATCTGGTTCTAAAAGTACCAATAGGAACAGTGGTTATTGAAATAAGGGAGGGAGAAAAGGAGGTAATTATTGCTGACTTGGATAGGAATGGGTCCCAGGTGCTCGCAGCAAGAGGTGGTAAGGGTGGTAAAGGTAATGCAAGTTTCAAAAGCTCTGTAAATCAGGCGCCAAGGATTGCAACTTCAGGTCAACCAGGAGAAGAAAAATTTATAAAGCTTGAGTTGAAACTTATTGCTGAAGTTGGAATAATTGGATGTCCAAATGCAGGAAAATCAACATTGCTGTCAAAAATCTCAAATGCCAGACCAAAAATAGCAGATTATCCGTTTACAACAATTAATCCAAATCTTGGAGTGGTTGATCTTGGTGATGGAAGGCAGTTTGTTGCTGCTGATATTCCGGGGCTTATCCAAGGGGCTTCAAAAGGTGCAGGTTTAGGATTTAAATTCCTTCGTCATATTGAGAGAACAAAAGTTTTACTTCATCTTGTTGATCTTTCGTTTCCTGCTGTTGCGGAAAGGTATTATAATGTAAGGGATGAAATTGGTTATTATAATCAGAGTCTACTCAATAAACCGGAAATCCTTGTGGGTAACAAAATAGATCTTCCTGAAAGCAAGAAAAATATTGAGGAATTGAAAAAAATATCCAATAATTTTTTTCTCATATCCTGTGTAACTGGGGAAGGTATTAAACCACTGCTTGAGCAAATTTGGAAAACTTTAAACCAACTTAAATAGTTTTACAATGGATCAGATACTTAAGGAAAAAAGCGTTAATTTGAAGCAGGAATTTGAAGAAATAAAAAAAAGGATGATGTGGGATCAGGAAGAAAAAAAACTTCGAAATCTTGAAGAAGAAAGAAACATAAAGGGGTATTGGGATCCCAAAACTGATGGGGAGAAGATGAGGGAATGGAACAGATTAATTGAAAAAAAAGAAAAAATTTCAAAGATAGAAAAGTTGTTTGAAAATTTTTTTGCAATAGCTGAACTTATTGAGAACCATCCTGATAAGGATCTTGAAGAAGAAGCAAATTCAATTTTGGAATCTCTTGCAAATGAAATAGAAAAAATCAAATTCGAATTTTATTTTTCTGATCCGGTTGATAGGAACAATGCAATTCTTACACTTCATGCGGGTGCTGGTGGAACTGAAGCATGTGACTGGGTGAGTATGCTTTTTAGGATGTATTCCAAGTGGGCAGCAAAAAAGAATATAAAGGTTGAAGTTGTAGATTTTTTGCCCGGCGAAGAAGCCGGTTTAAAAAGAATAACAGCACTATTTTCAGGTAATTATGCCTATGGTTATCTTAAAGGTGAAACAGGTGTACATCGGTTAGTTAGAATTTCTCCATTTGATGCAAACAGACGCAGGCACACAAGTTTTGCAGCAGTTGACGTAATTCCTGAAATAGAAAAGGATATCAAAGTTGAAATAAAAGAAGAGGATATTGAGATTGAAACCTTTCGTTCTGGTGGAAAAGGTGGTCAGAATGTGAACAAAGTTGAGACTGCTGTTAGGATTAGGCATAAGCCAACCGGTATTGTTGTTCAATGTCAGAATGAAAGGAGCCAATTTAAAAACCGTGAAATTGCAATGAAAATTTTGAGAAGTCGTCTGTATCAGATGCACCTAGAAAATGAGAAGCAAAAAGAAGCAGAAAGAAGGGGTTCTCAAAAAGAGATTGCATGGGGAAGTCAGATAAGGTCGTATGTTTTTTGCCCTTATACCCTTGTTAAAGACCATAGAACTCAGTTTGAAACAGGAAATGTTGAAGCTGTGATGGATGGAGAAATAGATGATTTTATAAAGGCAGAGATTGAATATTTTGCGATGCAAAAGAGTATATAAAAATGAAGATTTTGATTACAGCTGGTCCCACTAGGGAATATTTAGATCCTGTAAGGTTTATCAGTAATCCAGCAACTGGTATAACCGGATATTTGATAGCAAGGATAGCAAAAAGAAAGGGACATGATGTTGTCCTTATTTCTGGACCAAGCTTTTTAAAACCACCAAAGGGTGTGAGGGTAATTTACACTGAATCTGCCATTGAAATGAAGGATGCTGTTGAAAAGGAATTTTTAGCTTGCGATGTTTTGATTATGTCGGCGGCTGTTTCAGACTGGAGGCCTGAGAAAAAATTTGATAATAAACTAAAGATAAAAAGGAAATGGACATTAAGTCTTGTTCCAAATCCAGATATTTTGAAGGCTGTATCTATGTTAAAGAGAAAAAATCAAATGATTGTTGGATTTGCACTTGAAAGCCAGGAGCTTTTGAAGAATGCCATAAAGAAAATGAAAGATAAAAATCTTGATATGATTGTTGCAAATACTGTTCAAAATTTTGGAATACCAGAAAAAAAATCGGATATTTATGTGATATATCGTGATGAAACAATAAAAGATTGTTCGTCCTTTACAAAAATGGAACTTGCTTCCTTTATAGTAAAAGAAATTGAAAGACTAGCAAAGAAACACAATGAAAAATAAGTTGAAAAATGTATTTTTTGTGTTTTTTATTTTTCCAGCGATGATATGGTCTGATGAAATTTCTCAGAGACAATATTACATATGTAATCGTGTGTCCGATAAGATCATAATTGATGGAAAGATTGACGAGCCAGCTTGGAAAATTGCTAATGAAATGGAGATGATAACTATTATTTCTTTAGATAAACCAGAGTCAGGAACCAAAATCTATTCTCTGTATGATGATAAATATCTTTACTTTGCTTTTATATGCTATGACAAGGATATCTGGGCAACATACACAAGAAGAGATTCGGAATTGTGGTTGGAAGATACTGTTGAGATTTTCTTCAAACCCAACATTTCAAAAAATTCATATTATGAGATTCAGATTTCTGCTTCAAATGTAAAGCTTGATGCGTTCCTGGCAAACAATAATCGTCCTGGCAATATGTTCAAAAGATTTACTCAGTGGAATTGTCCTGGATTAAAGTCGGCAGTCAAGATAAAAGGTACATTAAACAAATGGGATGATGTTGACGAGCTTTGGACATGCGAACTTGCAATTCCTTTCAAGGATCTGCCATCTGTGGAAAAGTTTCCCAAAAAAGGTGATGTATGGCTTTTTAATGTCACGCGATATGACTATTCAGTTTATCTTCCGAAGGGAGTTGAAGTGTTGTCTTTCAGTCCCATAAAAAAACTCGAGTTCCACGATTTTGAACAATGGGCTCTATTAAAATTTAACTGAAGGACATGGAAAAATGAGAAATTATGATTATTCCTCTAATGTTGAAAAAGTAGCTCTAAAAGATTCTGGTTTTGAATTTCAGTATTTGCCGGAAGAAAAAATAAGGATACTTGAAGTGAAGGATTTTCCAAGTCTTGGTAAAATCACAGCATTAAGGTTTTTAGAATGGTGTCAGAAAAATCCCGAAGGTGTTATTTCTCTTCCAACAGGTAAGACTCCTGAACATTTTATTTACTGGACATCATACATTCTTGAAAATTGGGATCAGATACAGATTCAGCAACTTCTCGAAAAATATGGATTGGATACATTTAATAAACCTGATATGTCATCTTTTATATTTGTCCAGATAGATGAATTTTTCCCGATGAATCCCAAGCATGAAAACAGCTTTGTTTGGTATATAAAAAATTTCTATTTCAAAAAATTCAGACTTAATGAAAAAAAAGCAATTTTGATTGATGCCTGGACAACAGGCTGCAGTGAAAAAACCAACCTTGGTGAATTGTTTCCAGATGGTAAGGTAGACCTTTCCCTAAGATTCAGGCAACCATTAAACAGACGCGAAGAGCTTCAACAAAAAGCCCTCCTTGCGGCAGATGCTTATGCGATGGAATATGAAAAGAAAATAAGGGAGTATGGAGGGATTGGTTTTTTTCTTGGCGGTATTGGACCAGATGGGCATATTGGCTTCAATATTAAGGGTTCAGATCATTTTAGCACAACAAGGCTTGCTCCTATTAATTATGAGACAGCAGCTGCTGCAGCTGTTGACCTTGGTGGGATTGAAATATCAAGGGGAAAGATCGTTATGACAATTGGTCTGCAGACTATTACTTACAATCCAACAGCCACAGCTATAATTATTGCTGCCGGAGAAGGCAAGGCAAAAATTATTAGGGATGCAGTTACTAACGAAGAATCATTACTTCATCCCGCAACAGCATTACAGAAGCTAAAAGGGGCTTGTTTTTATCTTACATCAGGTACAACAATTTTGCTTGCTCAAAGAACCAAAGAAAAGTTGAGAAGAAAGGCATCTCTTTCTGATGTGGATTTAAAAAAAATCATAATCGATGTGGCTGTAAAAAATAACAAAACTATTGATACATTGCAGAAGTCCGATTTTGAAAAAGATACAATAGGCAATTTTTTGTTAAGCAAAGGTATCGATATAAAAGATGTTTCTGCTCGTGTTTCAAAATCTCTTATGGAAAAAATTAGAAAGGGTACGCAACCCATTGAAAATACAGTTTTTTTACATACAGGGCCACACCATGATGACATAATGCTTGGATACATGCCTTATATCATTCATCTTGTAAGAACACCTTTGAACAGTCATTATTTTGCAACACTTACCAGTGGTTTCACTTCGGTTACAAATGATTACGTGGTAGATCAATTAAAGAACCTTGAAAATTTCCTAAACTCTGAAGCTTTTGGTAATTTAATCGAACAGGAATACTTCAATCCCGAAAATAAAACTACAAGAATAAGGGATGTGTATCTTTATCTTGATGGAGTTGCTGCAAATGATTCTGAAACTCAGAATGAGGCTTCAGCAAGAAGGATGATGAGGAATATTGTTTCTTTGGTGGATTCTTACAATATTTCTACAATCAAGAGAAAGATTTCATGGTTTTTTAATTATTTTGCAACTGCCTATCCAGGTAAAAAAGATGTCTATGAGGTTCAGCTTCTTAAAGGGATGATAAGAGAATGGGAAGAAGAACTTTTGTGGGGTCATCTTGGGTTCAACTGTGAACACATCTTCCATATGAGGCTGCCATTTTATACAGGAGATATCTTTACAAGGCAACCGGAACTAAAAGAAGATGTGATGCCGATTCTTAGCCTGATTGAAAAAATAAAACCAGATATCATCAGTGTTGCAATGGATCCTGAAGCTAGTGGTCCTGATACCCACTACAAGGTACTTCAGGCTGTTGCCACTGCTTTAGCTATTTACCTTGAAAAAAATCCAGAAAGGAAGATTCGTATATGGGGATACAGAAATGTGTGGTACAGATTTCATCCTGCAGAGGCAGATATCATTGTACCTGTATCAATGAACTCATTTGCAATTATGAGAAGTGCCTTCAATATTTGTTTTGGTTCCCAAAGAAGCGCTTCTTTTCCAAGTTATGAGTATGACGGACCTTTTTGTGACCTTGCACAAAAGATTATGGTTGAACAGTACTCAATACTAAAAACTTGTCTTGGAAGAAATTTCTTTTATTCCAGTGATATTCCAAGGCTTAGGGCTACAAGAGGAATTGTATTTTTAAAAGATATGAGTGCTGAAGAATTTTTTGAACAGGCAAGGGTTATGAAAAGTATTACAGAAAGCAACCTATAGGGTTTACATGAAAAAACCAGTTATTGGAATTTTGGGTTTAACGGCAAAACTTTATAAGGATAAATTTCCTGATTATGTCAAGGATTTAGAAAAAAAATACAAAGCTTTTATTCGGGAAAGTTTTAAATCTGTTGAAATTGCCGAATTTTGTTTTGCTTATGAAAAGACGATGGTTGAAAAAGCCTATAAAAGAATGCTTGATTTAGATGTAGATGGAATAGTAATTGTATTCTTTTCTTACAGCCCCAGTATGATTGTTGCGCCTGTCATTGAAAAAAATGAAATACCAATTTTGTTGTGGAATACTCAACAACTTTTTAAAATAGGGAAAAACTTTTCTGTTTCTGATATGATGTACAATCATGGTATGCACGGAGTTCAGGATTTATCATGCGTGTTATTGAGAAAAGGTGTACCATTTACAATTATCACAGGTCATTATACTCAGCAGGATACCCTATCAAATTTAAGCTTTTGGTGTAAAGGTGTAGCTATTCTTAAAGAATTAAGAAGACTGAAAGCTGGAAGAATTGGTGGAGTATTCAAAGATATGGGTGATTTTTCTATACCCGATACAATAATTGGCAATGTTCTCGGGACAGAAATTATCGATATAAAAATGACAGAGCTTAAGAAGGAAGCACAGAATATTTCAAAAAAAGCTCTAAGAGAGGTTATGGACCAAGAAGAAAAGAATTTCAAGATAGAAGTTGATAAAGAAACCAGGGCCATTTCAGCACGAATGGAACTTGCCTTAAGAAACCTGATAAAAAGATATGGTCTTCAAGCGATAGCATTAAATTTTATGTCTTTTAAAGGTGAAGATTATTGTGAATCCATTCCATTTTCAGCAATTTCAAAACTTATCTCTGAGGGCATTGGTTATGGTGGAGAAGGAGATATCCTGTGTGCAATAAGTGTATGGATTCTTCGACAGATTGCAGGTCAATCAACATTTACGGAAATGTTCACCACAGATTATAAAAATAACAGGATTTTTATGTCGCATATGGGTGAAAGCAATTATATGATGGCAAAAAATAGGAAGCAAATAAGGTTGATAAAAAAGGACATGAATATTGCAGCTCCAGGAACCTTTACTACCATGCTTTATTTCCAGATGAAGCCCGGTAAGGTTACTCTTTTCAATCTAGCACCTTCTAAAGAAAAAAAATTTAATATTATTGTTGCAAAAGGACAGATTGAAGATAAAGCTCTTTTTCGACAGATTCAGTCACCTCATTTTCTTTTAAAACTTAACGGAGACGTAAGGGAGTTTCTAAACGTTTATAGTACAGCAGGAGGAACACATCACCTCGCCATGGCATATGGCGACCATGTTCAATGTATCAAGACTTTTGCTCACATTGCAAGGTTTCAATTTATTGAAATTCAATGACAAAAAAATTTTTATGTTTCGATAGTGGTACGACCAACACAAAAGTTTTCCTTTTCTCTCAGAAAGGAAGACTTGTTCAAAAAGTTTCTGTTGAGACACAAATTACCTTTCCTGCACCACTATTTGCAGAACAGAATTCAGAAAACTGGGTTATTGCCCTAACAAAAGGTATATTGAGACTCAATCAGTCTCAGGCGGTTTCATGTATTTCCGGAAGTTTTCAGGGTGGAACATTCGTATTGCTTGACAAAAACCTTCAACCACTCAGACCTGCAATGACGTGGCTTGATAATAGAGCAAAAGACATTGCAAGCGATCTGATAAAGGAACATGGTGAGGATTTTTTCTATAAGAAAACCGGCTATGTTCCTGGTGGGTGGTCATGTATAGCCATGTTAAAATGGCTAAAGAAGAACGAACCTGAAACATTTAAAAAAATTGCAAGGATTTCGTTTGTTGCCGATTATGTAAATCATTTTCTTACAGGTAATTTTATTATGGATTATACCAATGCAGCGATTACTACGCTTTTCAATATAGTGAAGTGTCAGTGGGATGAAGATCTTCTGGAACTGGCAGGAATAAAGAAACAAATGCTTCCTGAAATTACTCAAGCCAGTTCATTCATAGGTACACTCAAACAAGATGCTGCCAGGTTAACAGGATTAAAATCTGGAATACCTGTTGTTGCAGGTGGCCATGATCAATATTGTGCAAGTCTTGGCGCAGGAGCAGGTGAAAAGGGCAGTGCGCTTGTTTCATGTGGAACTGCATGGGTTTTACTTGTTACAACGGGAAAACTAGTTTTTGATAGTGAAAGACAGCTTTCGCCTGGACCGCATCTAAAACCTGGTACATACGGAATTATGGCTGCTATGAGCAACGGTGGTGTCATTTATGCCTGGGGTAGAAAAAATCTTGTTGGGAAATCGTTTTTATTTAAGGAACCTTCAAATGTTGTTGTAATTCCTGAGTTTAACACAGGCAGGGGGCTCATCTCTGGTTTGAATCTCTCAACTACTTCTTCTGAAATATTACAAGGTATTGTGGAATCCCTTTGTTTTCAAGTGAGAGAAAAACTTGAAAAAGTGAATCGTATTTTGCCCAAAAAAGAAAAGATAAATAGAGTTATAATGATAGGTGGTGCAGCGAAAGATATGGTCGTTGCAAGGATGCTTGCTACTATAACGGGAAAAACTGTTTTTGTCCCAAAAATTGTTGATGCTACAGGTTTTGGTGCCATGCGTCTTTCCATATCAGCATCTGGATTAGAAAAACTGCCAGGTAGGGTAGTTAAACCTCGTTATAGCCTCATCGATTCGTACATGAAATCCTACAACAAATTTATGCAATTGAAGAATATTTGCAAAGAACTATGAGTTTCAATCAACTATATTTTTTTCCCATTCAAGAAGGAATTTTTTGAAATTTTCTCCTGCTGCATACCCACCAGTTTTTCCATCTGAGCGTATAACCCTATGGCAAGGTATAGCGATGAGCTTGCTATTCTGACTTAATATCCTTCCTATCGCTCTGGGATTTGTTGAACCAATTTTCTTCGCAATTTTTTTGTACGTTGATGTACTTCCGAAAGGGATCAGTTTAACAATTCTGTAGACTTTTTCTTTATGTAGTTTTCTCGATGGACGTTTGACCATTTTTTTTATTTGTGTTAGTATTATGTGTCTTTTAATGATAAAAATATGATACCATGGACTTGTTGAAACTAAAATTCAATGATGATGGGCTTATTCCTGCAATAATTCAGGATAAAAAGGGCAATGTACTCATGCTTGGTTATATGAACGCAGAAAGCGTGAGAAAATCAATTGAGACAGGTATTGTACACTTCTGGAGCAGGAGCAGGAAGAAAATCTGGAAAAAGGGAGAAACATCAGGTCATATTCAAAAGATTCTTGAAATAAGGGTTGACTGTGATATGGATACTTTGCTTTTTACGGTTGAGCAAACATGTGGATGCTGTCATGAGGGATATTATTCCTGTTTTTGGAGAAAACTCCAAGGAGATAATTGGAAGGTGATAGAAAAGAAAGTTTTTAATCCTGAAAAGGTTTATACTAAATGATGCGGAACCATTATATCAAGACTGGTTTTATAATAGCTATAGTTGCCTTTTGTATCTGGCAGATTTATCCACCAGAAAAGAAAATTAAAAAAGGGCTTGATCTTCAGGGAGGTGTTCACATTGTTCTGGAGGTGCAACAGCCTCCCGAAGGTGATAAATCAATGTCTGATGTGACACAGCGAGCTTTAGAAATAATAAGAAACAGAGTGGATGGTCTAGGTGTGAGTGAGCCTGTTATTCAGAGGGAGGGTGTCAACAGAATCATTGTTGATCTTCCTGGAATAAAAGATACACAGCGCGCGATAGATATTATAGGAAAGACAGCCCTACTGGAATTTCGTCTTGTTGAAGAAGATCCCAAAAAATTATCAGATGCATTAAAAGGAGATAGTGAGGTTCTGAAAGATTATGAAGTTTTATATATGCATCAAAAAGATGAAAGAGGCATTGTTAGAGAGACAAATCCTATTCTTGTAAAAAGAGTTCCAGAACTAACCGGGGCAGGTTTAAGTGATGCATTTGTTGGATATGGACCTTCAGGTTTTCCAGAAGTAAACTTTGTTCTAAATAAAGAAGGAGCTGCAAAATTTGCTGCTGTGACTGGAGAAAATATTGGAAGACGACTAGCTATTGTTCTTGATGGTGTAGTTAAATCTGCACCCGTTATTAGGGATAGAATTCCTGATGGAAGAGGACAAATTTCTGGTGATTTTAAGATGGAAGAAGCAAGGGAACTGGCGATAATATTGAGAGCTGGTGCACTTCCAGCAGAGGTTAAAATTATTTACCAACAGGTCGTCGGACCAACCCTTGGGAAGGAATATATTGAAAAATCATTGAGAGCTTCCTTATTTGGTGTCATTATAGTGGTTTTATTTATGATCGTATATTATTATGCTTTTGGTTTTCTTGCTGATTTGGCAATGGGAATCAACTTATTGTTGTTGCTTGCTTTCATGTCGATGTTTAAAGGGGTACTAACACTACCTGGAATTGCTGGAATTGCTTTGACCTGTGGAATGGCTGTTGATGCCAATATACTTATTTTTGAGAGAATAAGAGAAGAACTAAGACAGGGTAAATCTGCAAAGGCGGCAATAGATGCAGGTTATCATCGTGCATGGTCAGCTATACTTGATTCAAACATTACAACGATAATAACAGGGGCAATTCTTTTCTTTCTTGGCGAAGGTCCTATAAAAGGTTTTGGACTGACTTTATCTGTTGGGATAATTGCTAACCTTTTTACAGCTGTTTTTGCAACCAAGGCAATAGTTGATTTTATCATTGCCAACAAAAGTATTGAAAAACTGAGAATATAAATGGAGATTATAAAAAATCCGAAATTTGATTTTCTGGGCAAGAGAAAATGGATGTATCTGTTCTCAATTACCTTGATTGTTGTTGGTATGGTAGTGTTTTTTAGCAGGGGTAAAGGAAATTTTGGGGTTGATTTTGTTGGTGGGGATCTGTTGCATATCAAACTGAGCTTTTCATCATCAGTTGCTTCTTTGCGAGATCAATTGAAAAGCCTTGGTATTCCTGAAATAACAGTCCAGGAAATAGGAGAGATGCATAATGAATTTATCATAAAATCACCACCGGATACAGCCGATAAAATCTTGGTTGCCATTCAGTCTATTCATGGATCAGAAAAAGTTGAAGTTCTTTCTAAATCCGTTATTTCACCATCAATGAGCGTCACTCTCAGAAAAAGGGCACTTTTAGCTTTTTTTGTAGGGCTGGTAGGAATTTTGTTATACCTTAGTATCAGGTTTGAGTTTCACTTTGCGGTTTGTGCAACAATTGCAATCTTTCATGATCTTTTAATGGTTACAGGTATACTTGCAATTTCAGGAAAAACGATTGACGGAACAATTATAGCGGCACTTTTGACGATTGCTGGATATTCAGTTAATGATACGATTGTAATTTTTGACAGAATAAGAGAGAACCTTAGAAAAACACGAACTAAAAATTATCCTGAATTGTTTAACAAATCAATCAATGAAACTTTAAGCAGAACTATTCTTACGGTTTTGACGGTTGTTTTTGTCGATATACTTCTACTCATATTTGGGGGAGAACCTTTAAAGAATTTTGCATATGCATTGTTTTTTGGGTTTACTTTCGGAGCATATTCTTCTATATTCATCGCCTCTGCAATTTTGATTGACTGGCAGAGAAAATTTGGATTTAGATTTACTCTATGAGAGTAACTGGTGGGTTCCTGAAGGGCAGAAAACTTTTTTACAAAAAAACACGTAGTTTAAGACCAACTCGAGACATAGTCAGGGAAGCAATTTTTGATATTTTGAGAGATAATGTTCAGGAAGCGGATGTTATTGAAATTTTTGCTGGAACAGGAGCTTTGGGTTTTGAAGCATTGAGTCGAGGTGCAAGATCAGTTGTTTTTGTAGATAACTGCTTACAATCGATAAGATTGCTTAAAAAAAATTGTGCAATGCTAAAGATGACAGAAAAGGTTAAGATTATGAAAATGGATGCAGAAAAAGCATTGAAAAAATTTTATAATGAGGGCTGTACATTTGATATTATTTTTGCAGATCCACCATATAGTATGAACAAGTCAAAAATGATGACAATTTTTTTACTTGCATCAAGAATTTTAAGACAGGGCGGCTTTTTTGTTTTTGAGACAGGGTCAAAAACAGATATTTCTGAAAACCTGATAGAATCGAGCCTTGAGTTGAAAAAGGAAAAGAAATATGGTTCGACAAAGATTAGAATTTATGGAAAGAAAAGAACGTCTTGCTGTTTATCCGGGTAGCTTTGACCCGGTTACCAATGGACATGTAGATATAATTGAAAGGAGTTTGAAATTTATAGACAGGTTAATTGTCAGCGTGACACACCATCCTACAAAAAAGCCTTTTTTTTCTTTTAAGGAAAGAATGGAAATGCTTCGGGAAATTTTTAAAGGAAGAGATGAAATTATAGTAGAATATTTCGATGGATTGCTTGTTGATTATCTAAAAAAAAGGGGTGTTTATCTCGTGATACGCGGACTTAGGGCTGTTTCAGACTTTGATTATGAATTCCAGATGGTTTTAACCAATAGAAAACTTCTTCCGCAAATTGAGACAATTTTTCTCACACCGAGAGAAGAATATCTTTATTTAAGTTCTTCAGCTGTGAAAGAGATTGCACGTTTAAATGGACCTGTGGAAAAATTTGTACCAGAAGTTGTTGCAAAGAAACTAAAGGAGAAATTTTTTTCCAACCTTTAAACCAGGAGAAAAAATGACAACATCAAGGCGTCATAGCAACAGTAGAAGAGATAGTAGAAGGAAGAATAACAAAAGAATTATTCCAGCAACGCTTGTTAAATGCTCAAACTGTGGTGCAATGAAAATCCCGCACAGGGTATGTTTAGCGTGTGGTTATTATAATGGAAAACTCGTTATTCCACAGAAGATTAAAGAAAAGCAACCAACAAAGTGATGATTAGAATTGCGATAGATGGAATGGGGGGAGATCTTGCACCAGTTTCTGTCTTAAAAGGGATTTCTTTATTTTTTGAAAATAATACCCCTGATGAAACACAAATAATATGCACAATTACACAGGATGGATTGAAGCGACTTGATGCAGAGAAAAAAATTTCTGGGTTGGAATTTGTAATCTGTGATAACTATATCCAGATGGATCAAAAAATATCACTATCGATATTCAGAAATAAAAATACCACAATGCATAAAACAGTTGAGATGATAAAAAATAAACAGGCAGACATCGCTTTTAGTGCGGGAAATACTGCGGTATTTGTTTCAATTGCGGCTAATGAACTTGGAATGATTGAAAAGATAGATAGACCTGCAATTTGTGTACATCTTCCTAATTTAAAAGATCGTTATACTCTTCTTCTTGATGTTGGTGCTAATGTTTCTCCCAAGCTTATAAATCTTTATCAGTATGCTATTATGGGTGGTTTTTACGCAGAAAATGTACTTGGAGTTCAAAAGCCAGCTATAGCTTTATTGAATATAGGAGAAGAACCAGGAAAAGGTGATGACCTTAGACAGAATGCATATAAGAAGTTATCTGAAATTCCTGAAATAAATTTCATTGGTAATATAGAGGGGTACGAAATATTCACTGGAAAGGCAGACGTTATTGTAGTAGATGGATTTTGTGGAAATATTGTTCTGAAGGTCAGCGAAGGAATTGGAAGGGCTTTTAAAAATATAATGTTACGTGAAATAAACAGATCCCTTGCCGGTAAGTTGGGTTTGCTTTTGGCTAGGAATTCGATTAGGAGATACGTGAGAAAGACCGATTATGCTGAGTATGGAGGTGGGATTCTTCTTGGAGTAAATGGCGCTGTGATTATTGGTCATGGTAGATCTTCTCCACGGGCGGTATGTCAGGCTTTGCAGCTTGGAAAAAAAATTGCAAGTGTTTCTTTTATTGAAAAACTCAAGGAATTTAGCAAAAAATGGCCGCAGGAATAATAGGAATCGGGTCATATGTTCCAGAAAAGGTATTGACGAATGCAGACCTTGAAAAAATTGTCGATACTTCAGACGATTGGATTGTTAGTAGGACAGGCATAAAAGAAAGAAGGATATGTCCTGAAGATAAGGCAGCATCCGACCTAGGAACAAGTGCAGCTATAAGGGCAATTGAAGATGCTGGAATTAGTGCGGATGAAATAGAAATGATAATTTGTGCAACAATTACCCCAGACATGGTATTTCCTTCAACAGCTTGCATAATTCAGGATAAACTTGGTATCGTAGATATTCCCTGCTTTGATCTGTCTGCGGCATGTTCAGGTTTTATATACGGACTTGAAATTGCAAGGAATCTAGTTGAGACAGGTAGGTACAAAAATATTCTCGTCGTTGCTGCTGAGTGTATGAGCAGAGTAACCGACTACACTGACAGGACTACCTGTGTGTTGCTTGGAGACGGAGCAGCTGCAGCCATAATTTCTAAAATTGAGGGAGACTTTGGAATTCTTGATACCTATCTTGGCGCTGCAGGTAAATACAGTAATCTTTTATACGTACCAGCAGGTGGTTCAAAAATGCCTGCTTCCCACCAGACAGTTGAAAAAAGATTACATTTTATGAAAATGGAAGGTTCGACTCTATTTAGAATCGCAGTTAATGCGATGAGTGATTCTGTCAAAAAAATACTTGAAAGAAATAAGATTTCACCTGAAGACATAGCACTTTTTATACCGCATCAGGCAAATATACGAATTATTCAAGGGGTTGCGAAACTTGCTGGGATCCCGATGGAAAAAGTTTTTTTGAACATTGAAAAATATGGAAATATGTCAGCTGCTTCTGTTGGCGTTGCTCTGGATGAGGCAGTAAAGTCTGGAAAGATTAAGAAAGGTGATCTTATTTGTATGGTTTCATTTGGTGCAGGCCTTACCTGGGCAGCTAATGTTATAAGGTGGAGCAAAAATGGCTGAAAAAAAATATGGTGCGGTGTTTCCAGGTCAGGGTTCCCAGTACGTAGGTATGGGAAAGGATCTTTATCAGAATTTCAGAATAGTCAAAGAAATTTATGATATTGGTAGTTGTGTGTGTGGTTTTGATATTGCTTCAGTTTGTTTCGAGGGTCCGATTGAGAGATTAACTGACACTGAAATATGCCAGGTCTGTTTGTTTGCTCTCAGTCTTGCTTGTTGGAGTGTTTTTTACGATGAGTTTTCACTAATGCCGATTTTTGCAGCGGGACATAGCCTTGGTGAGTACACCGCATTAACCTGTGCGGGTGCTTTTTCCATTGAAGATGCTTTCTTATTGGTGGCAAAAAGGGCTAAATACATGAAGGAAGCTACATTGAAAAATCCAGGTGCAATGGTCGCAGTTATTGGAAAAACTCTTGAAGAAGTCAAAACATTAATTGGGAAATTTGAAAATCTTTACATTTCAAATATAAACACACCAGAACAAGTTGTAATTGGTGGAGGTAAGGAAGCTGTAAATTTATTTATTAAGACTTGTGAAGAAAAAAAAGTTAGGTGTATACCTTTAAATGTTTCTGGTGCATTTCATACACCACTAATGAGGTATGCGGCTGATCTTCTTTCAGAGGAAATTGATAAAATTAACGTTTCGGCTTGTAATTTCCCCGTTTATGCTAATTATAATGGAAAAGAAATTTCTCAACCAGAAGAAATAAAGGCAGCGTTAAAAAAACAAATGCTTTCTACAGTTCAATGGGTAGAAGCTATGAAATCTGCTGTAAAAAAGGTTAATCTAATAATTGAATTCGGACCAAAAAAAGTGCTTTCCGGTCTTATCAAAAAGATAGAACCAAGTATAAGTATAAGTAATGTTGAGGATCTACAATCTCTAAACAGAACTTTTGAAGTTATGAAGTTAATAACTTAATTGCCAGGGGGGTTAATGGAGGATTTTTCAAATAAGGTTGTTATTATCACAGGTGCAGCTGGTGGTATTGGTATGGCTTTGGCAGAAAAATTTGGTAAGGCAGGTGCGAATCTGGTTTTATGGGACTTAGTTTGGACAGATACAGCCAAAGAAAATTTGAAAAGTTATGAAAAAATTATCACGGATGAGGTAGACATAACGAAAAGTGCAAGTATTGAAGAAGCACTGAAACATGTTATGTCGACTTTTGGCAGGGTAGATGTTCTGGTCAACAATGCTGGTATTACCAGGGATGCTCTAATTCTTCGTATGAAAGAAGAAGACTGGGACAAAGTTATTGAAGTTAACTTGAAGGGAGCCTTTTTGTGTAGTAAAATTATTGGTCATATTATGTGGTCTCAGAAATCAGGTAGAATTATTAACATAGCCTCTATTATAGGTCAGATTGGTAATATTGGACAGGTAAATTATTCTGCTTCTAAGGCTGGAATGATAGCGATGACAAAGACGTGTGCCAGGGAATTTGCAAGATATGGAATAACGGTTAATGCTGTGGCACCAGGTTATATCCAAACACCGATGACTGAGAAAATTCCTGAGAAGATTAAAAACATGGTACTTGAGAAGATTCCTCTTGGAAAATTCGGCAGACCCGAGGATGTCGCAGAACTGGTTTTGTTTTTGGCATCAGATAGGGCTTCATATATAACGGGTCAGGTTTTCCGAGTTGATGGTGGACTGGTAATGTAAAGTAGTTTTTATTAAACATGGAGGAATGATGGAAAGAAGTGAGATTGAAAAAAAGGTTAAAAGCATAGTTATGGAAAAATTGCAGGTTGAGGAAAGTGCGATTGTTGAGAACGCATCCTTTGTGGATGACCTTGGGGCTGATTCTCTTGATACAGTTGAGCTGGTAATGGACTTTGAAGAAAAATTTGGAGTGGAAATTCCTGATGAGGATGCGGAAAAGATACGAACAGTTGGCGACGCAATAAAATATCTTGAAGAGAAAACAAAAGATAAATAAAAATGAAAGAAAAAAGAGGGGTTGTGATAACCGGATTGGGGCTTGTAACCCCTGTCGGCAATGAAGTTGCAACAACATGGAAGAATTTGGTCGAGGGTAAGAGTGGGATTGGACCTATCAGAGAGTTTGATGCGACTAATTTTCCAACAAGGATTGCTGCCGAGGTTAAAGATTTCGATCTTGGTCTAATAGACAAAAAATCCAGTAGAAGAATGGATAAATTTGTCCAATTTGCGATAAAGGCGGCCTACGAAGCAGTTAAAGATAGTGGGATTTCATTTGATAATGAGGACACCGACAGAGTCGGAGTCATCATTGGTGCTGGAATAGGGGGTCTGAGAATAATTGAGCAGCAGCATTTACAGCTGATAAACTCAGGACCATCAAGGATATCGCCTTTACTGATACCTATGCTTATACCCGATATGGCTGCTGGGCAGGTCGCAATTATGTTCGGTTTAAAAGGACCAAATTTTGCAACTGTTAGTGCTTGTGCGTCAGGTGCACATGCAATAGCAGTTGCATGCGAACTAATCCGTACAGGAAAGATGGACATCGTTTTAGCAGGTGGTACAGAATCGTGTATAACCCCACTTGGGCTTGCTGGATTTTGTTCTATGAGAGCATTATCAGAGAGAAATGAGGAACCAGAAAAGGCAAGCCGTCCTTTTGATGCTAAAAGAGATGGTTTTGTAATGGGTGAAGGTAGTGGTATTGTTGTGATGGAAAGCATGGAACACGCCAAGGCAAGAGGAGCAAGAATTTATGCAAAGATGCTGGGATATGGTATGAGTTGTGATGCATATCACATAACAGCACCTGATCCCGAAGGTGTAGGTGCCTCCCTATGTATGAAATATGCTATTGAGGATGCTGGAATACTTCCTGAACAGATAATGTATATCAATGCACACGGAACATCTACACCTTTGAACGACAAGAGCGAAACCCTTGCAATAAAGAAAGTTTTTGGAGAGCATGCCTACAAAATTCCTATCAGTTCGAATAAATCAATGCTGGGCCACCTTTTGGGTGCTGCTGGTGCTGTTGAGTTTATATGTACTATCCTGACAATGTACCATGGTATAATCCCTCCAACCATTAACTATGAAGTTCCTGACCCTGATTGTGATCTGGATTACGTTCCCAATACTGCGAGAAAACAAGACGTTAAAATTTCAATATCAAATTCTTTCGGTTTTGGTGGACATAATATCTGTTTGTGTGTTCAAAGATATGAAGGAGAATAAGAATGGACTATTTATTAACCGAAGAACAAAAAATGATTCAAAGCCTTGCACGGGAAATTGCAGAAGAGAAAATAAAACCAAAAAGAGCATACTACGATGAAACAGAAGAATTTCCGTGGGACATCGTAAAAATTATGGCGCAAGCAGACCTTTTCGGTGTTTATATAGAAGAAAAATATGGCGGATTGGGTTATGGGATTTTTGAGCTCTGTCTCGTTATTGAGGAATTGAGCAGAGTTTGTGGTGGTATTGCATTGTGTCTCGCTGCAAGTGCACTTGGTACTTTTCCCATAGTTCTCTTCGGCAACGAATCTCAGAAGCAAAAATACCTCCCGCCTCTTGCAAAAGGCGAAAAACTTGCAGCTTTCGGTTTAACTGAACCTGAAGCAGGAAGCGATGCTGGATCTATAAGAACTCAAGCCAAAAGACAAGGCGATTATTATATTTTGAATGGAACCAAACAATGGATTACAAATGGGGGAGAGGCTGATGTTTACACAATCATAGCAATAACAGATCCCAAGAAGGGAGCAAGAGGTGCCTCTGCTTTCATTGTTGAAAAAGGAACAGAAGGTTTTACGTTTGGAAAAAAAGAAAAAAAGATGGGAATAAGAGCTTCAGCAACAAGGGAGCTCATCTTTGCAGATTGTAAAGTCCCAGCAGAAAACCTTCTTGGAAGAGAGGGTATGGGTTTTCTTGTCGCAATGAAAACATTTGATTTCACCAGGCCAGGTGTTGCTGCTCAGGCCATTGGGATAGCACAGGGTGCATTCGAAGCAGCCCTTGAATATGCCCACACCAGGCATCAGTTTGGTCATCCCATCTCTTCCTTTCAGGCAATTCAGCATATGCTGGCTGACATGGCAACACAGATTGAAGCAGCTCGAGCTCTTACTTATGCCACTGCAAGAATGATTGATGCTGGTAAGTTCAGTGGTTCGAAGGAATCAGCTATGTCAAAATTGCTTGCTTCTGATGTTGCGATGAAGGTTACGGTGGATGCCGTTCAGATTTTTGGTGGTTATGGATATATGCGTGATTATCCTGTGGAAAAGATGATGAGAGATGCTAAGATTACCCAGATCTATGAAGGGACAAATCAAATACAAAGAAATGTTATAGCGCTGGAGTTAATCAAGGATCTTTCCCGCAGGAAAAGCTAAAGTGAAATTTTTTTTTCAATGCGATAGCCCTGAAAGGCTTGATAAATTTCTTGTCAGAAATCTTCAATCTTTTTCACGAGAATTCTGTAAAAAATTGATTGAAAACCACCAGGTTTTAGTTAATCAAAGTTACGCTGAACCTTCTTTTAAACTTCATAAGGGTGATGTTGTGGAGGTATTGAGTCTTCCTGAACCACCTATGTGTAGTCTAAAACCAGAAAAAGGAGATCTTGATATCATTTTTGAGGATGAGTCAATAATTGTTGTCAATAAGCAACCTGGAATTCTTACACATCCTATTGCTGGTAAAACGACTGGAACACTTGTTAATATAATTCTTGATCACACAAGGTTGTGTTCAGTGGGGCTTCCATTAAGGCCAGGAGTTGTTCATCGTCTTGACAGAGATACTTCAGGTTGTATTATTTTTGCTAAGACTGATAAGTCCTATTTCAATCTTGTAAATCAGTTCAGGGATAGACGAGTAAAAAAAGTTTACAAAGCCGTGGTTGAAGGTATTTTTCCTGAAGAAATTAAAGAGATTTCCTTGCCTTTAAATAAACCTTCCTATGAAAGTGGGAAAGTCTTTGTAAGGTTTTCCGGGAAAAATTCAATCACTAGATTTCATATTATTAAGAGGACAAAAGATTACACGTATCTTGAAGTTATACCTGTTACAGGAAGAACACACCAGATACGTGCGACACTCAAGTTTCTTGGTCATCCTGTGTTAGGTGATACAAAATACGGAAAGCCAAGCCATCTTATACAAAGGCAGGCACTTCATGCTTTTCGTATTTCTTTTTTCCATCCTGAAACCGGTAAGCTTCTCTCATTTA
Source organism: Candidatus Omnitrophota bacterium (assembly GCA_023818375.1). Classification (GTDB taxonomy): domain Bacteria; phylum Ratteibacteria; class UBA8468; order B48-G9; family DTJG01; genus DTJG01. Next base: position 35,460 of record JAMWCC010000003.1, read on the forward strand.
CAGCAAAGCTTCCGGATGACTTTATTGGTTTGTTGGTAAAACTTGGAATTTCAAAACATAACGATTGACCAGTTTTCCATGCTTAATTATAATGATAAAAGTTTACACTACTTTGTAAATTTTAAAAATGTGTAAAAGTTATGAGCTGAAACAATCTTGCCGTTTTTTTTATCCTGATAGGCCGTGCATTTATCATAAAATAGATGGCCAAAAATGTAGCTATTGCTGTCGTTATGAACCTGCAGACTTTCGTATACTTGTTATAAAACTTGGTGCTCTGGGCGACGTATTAAGAACAACTGCAATTTGTGAGCCACTGAAGGCTTTATATCCAAATAGTTTGTTAACTTGGATTACTGAAGAAGATGCTGTGCCTATTCTTTTGGGAAATGGATTTGTAGATAGAATAGTTGTTAAATCAAGTGCTTTGCAGTATATCCTACTATTTAAATTTGATTTGTTGATTAACCTGGATTTGGACAAGAACGCTTTGATCTTTGCTGGGCTTGCTAAAACTAAAGAAAAAAGAGGATTCTGGTTTGATGAAAATGGTATCATACAGTTTTCATCTGATTCAGCAAAAAAATATTTTTTGCTAAGTCATGATGATGATTTAAAAAAGGAAAATAAAAAAACATATCAATCATTTGTTTCAGAAATTGCAGGTCTTCCAGGATATGGTGAAATCATTGTTCCTGTTTCTGATTCTTCAAAAGAACATGCTAAACAGTTTGCAGAGAAAAATAAACTAATAGGTAATCAAATTGTTGGAGCAATCGTTGGGACAGGAAACAAATGGATTACTAAAAGGTGGCCAGAAAAACATTTTGTGAAACTTTTTTCAATTCTTAAGGATTTTAAAATTCTGGTTTTTGGGGGTTACCAGGAGAAAGATTTGATGCAGAGCATAATCTCTAAAAGTGGAAAAAATGTGATAAACACAGGTCACATGAATTCAATAGACCAATTTTTTGGATTACTTAATCTTTGCGATGTTGTGGTCTGTAGCGATACTTTTGCTCTTCATGCAGCAATTGGTCTGAAAAAGAGGGTTGTTGCCTTATTTGGTCCAACATCTGCGAATGAAATAGAGATGTATGGCAGAGGGGAGAAAATCGTTAGCGATATGCCATGTATATGTTGTTACAAAAGGATATGTGAGAAAAGTTCTACATGTATGGAGACAATAACACCAAAAAGGGTTGCAGAAGCTATTAGGAGACTTCTGGATGAAAAAAGAAAAGATCGCTGTGATAATTCCGACGTATAATGAAAGAGAAAACATAATTTTACTTGTTGAAAAAATTCTTTCCTTGCCACTTGATATTAGTGTTTTTATTGTGGATGATAATTCTCCTGATGGCACAGGTGAAATTGCTAAAAAACACTTTGAAAAAAATCCGCGAGTCAAAGTTTTTATACGATATGAAAATAAAGGAAGGGGATATGCTGGACGATTCGGGTACAAAGAAGCTTTGGGAAAAAAATTTGATATCATCGGAGAAATGGATGGAGATTTTTCACATTCTCCAGAATTTATCCCTGAGATGGTTGCTCTTCTTAAAGACGCAGATGTTAGTTCAGGTTCAAGATTCCTTCGCGAAGGAAGAAGCTTGAGAAAAAGTTTTATCAGGGAAACTATCACTAATTTTGCAAGAGTTTATCTAAGATTGGTACTTGGTATTAAGCTAACTGACCCAACATCAGGTTTCAGGTTCTTTAAATTTTCTGCACTTTCAGAAATCTATCCCAGATTGAAATCAAAAGATGCTTTTATTGTTTCAGAGGTTTTTTATTATGTTTTCAAGTATGGTTTTAAAATAAAGGAATTGCCGATAGTTTTTTACGAAAGAAAATATGGCAAAACAAAGCTAAGGTTTCATACTCTTATCCTATACGTTTATAAAGTTCTACGATTAAGGATCGGTTTTTTTAATGGATGAAAAAAAGTATAAAAGGTATTTTTTATTAGTTTTTGCAGTTTCTTTTCTCATCCGGTTCATCATTGCGTCTTTTTATGGTTTAACAGGGGATGAAGCACATTACTGGCAATATGCTAAACATCCAAGTCTTTCATATTTTGATCATCCTCCTTTAGTTGGGTATGCTATCTTTCCTTTTACGAAATTACTGGGTGACATTCCTATTGCGGTTAGAATGCCAGCACTTATCTGTTCGAGTTTATGCATTTGGTTATTGTTTATATTGGGGAAAAAACTCTATGATACTTTTTGTGGATTTTGGGCAGTTGTTATCTTCTGTATTATTCCGCTTTTTTCTGTTCTTGGTGGTATCATGATTGTGCCTGATACGCTTCTTTCTCTCTTCTGGTTGCTTTCCTTAATGGTTTTATGGAAGATTTATCACACTGGTAAATTATATTTGTGGTATATCCTTGGATTACTCGTGGGACTTTCATTACTTTCCAAATATTCAGGCATCCTTCTTTACCCGGCAATTTTACTGTTTATGATTATTGTTCCACAGATGCGTCATTATTTTAAAAAAAATCAGGTTTATTATGGATTTATCATAAGCCTGCTTGTATTTAGCCCTGTTATTATCTGGAACTATAACAATTGTTGGGTTTCTTTTATTTTCCAATTTAAACACGGACTTGGAGAAAAAGCATTCTTTAATCCAACTTTTTTTGTTCAAAATATCATAGCACAGATGGCGGTTATATCGCCTCTTCTATGGATAATGATTCTTATTGTTTTTGTGCACTGCATAAAAAAAGCATTTACATCTTCAGATGTTTTAAATAAACTTTTTCTCTGTTTTTCATTACCAGTATTTGTAGTTTTTGGATATGCTTCTCTTTCAAATGAGATACTTCCCCACTGGCCAGCTGTTTTTTATCTCACCTTAATTCTGCCCAGTGCTAATCTTGTAAATGAGTGGTTGAGTGGTTCGAGCCGAAAGAAAAAAAACTTTATCAGATTCAGTCTTGTTGTTGGACTTTTTTTTACCCTTATTATTCCAGTGCAAATAGTATTTAAATGTTTTCCTATTTCATCAGAAATTGATCCGACAAGTGATGTCTATGGATGGGACATTGCAGCAGGTTTTGCTGAGTATTTATGTGGAGAAATTGGCTCTGATGCTTTTTTGTTTACACATAAGTTCTACCCGACAGGTCAAATAGCTTTTTATCTATCTAAGGATTTTTCAGAAAAACACCTATTTTGTTTAAGCAGAAGGATTGACCAATATGATTTTTGGCAAAAGGATATAAACCTGACTACGTACCTTAATGGAAAAACAGGAATATTTTTTACTGACGAACACTTCAAGGATTTTCCTGGAGTAATGTATAAGTTTAAAAAAATTGAAAATCCATTCCAGATTGATGTTTACCATAGAGGAAAAAAAGTAAAATCCTTCTTTTTTTACAAGTGTCATGATTTTAAAACATTTGAAACAGATCCCCTTTATTTTAACTCTCTTCGTTTTTATCAAAGGGACTTCTTTCGAGATCTTATTGATATTGATAACAGAGCTTTTATCTCTTTAAATAAAATTGCAGCAAAAAATAAGTGGCTTGCAAATCTTTTGTTCGGGGTCGGACTGTTGGGCTCAACTGAAATTAATGTCTTGGTAGTATCAATTCTTTTATACCTGACAAGGAGAGATAAGTTTTTAAAATACCTGGGACTTTTTGTTTTTGCTTTGTTGATAAGTGCTGTAGTAATTCATATGCTAAAAGAAATGTTTCCAACTTCTAGGCCAGTATCATATTTCTCAAAAGAATATGCTGTCTATATTACGGGTCCTGTTTTAAAATCTGGCTCATTTCCCTCAGGCCATGCTCAAACATCTTTTTTAGCAGCATCTTTCCTAAGCTGGGTTTTTCCTTGTTATAGTATTTTATTTTTCTTTTTGGCAAGTATAATTTCCTTTTCAAGAGTTTTTTCCGGTGTTCATTTTTTTAGAGATATAATAGCCGGTGGCATTCTGGGATTTTCTGCTTTCTGGATTGTTCTTAAATTGTGTCGGTTTTTTGTTTCATCTAAATGTATTGAAAAAGACAAGATTGCTTGACAGATTGAGATAGATGTTTTATTATAATATTAAAAATCAAATCTCCACGGATGACAAAATTGCGGGATTAACTCAGCGGTAGAGTGCGACCTTGCCAAGGTCGAAGTCGCGGGTTCAAATCCCGTATCCCGCTCTTTTGACTGGATTTGACTTGATAGCTCTATTGACATAAAATATAACTTCTTGAGCTGCTGTGGCTCAGGGGTAGAGCACGTCCTTGGTAAGGACGGGGTCATGGGTTCGATTCCCATCAGCAGCTTTGGTGGG
>JAMWCC010000118.1:0-1897 GCA_023818375.1 Candidatus Omnitrophota bacterium
CCCTGAGCATGTTTTTCAATGATTTCAAATAGTTCATCTTCCTTCAATTTCTCAAGTTTTCCATATTTTTCAATAGCAAAAATCATCGCCTGATAAACAGGAACAGAACCAACTGGAATACTGCTACTGTGGACTATTTGTTTTCTGATTTCATCAAGATTTCCGCCTGTGCTTAAATCCATCACTGTATCTGATTTCAGTTTGCAAGCAACTTCAAGCTTTTTTAGTTCAAAGTTAATATCGCAAACATCAGGAGAAGTACCGATATTAGTATTGACCTTTACGCTCAGTGATTTTCCGATACCGACAGATAATTGATTTTTGTGCTTTAAAATAACAGTTTGTCCTTCTGCCACAGACATTGCAATCTGTTCAGGAACAACATTTTCAGCTTCTGCCACTTTCTTTACAGCATCGGTAATATTGCCTTTTTTTGCCTGAGCTTTTTCAAGTATCATAGTTTTTCCCTCAGGATAGCACCTGTTGCAGCGCTCTGAACAAGGAGGCTGTATCGTGCAAGTATGCCTGTTAATTGCTTTGAAGGCTTTTTTAAATCTTTCAATCTTTCAGAAATCTCCTGGTCTGTTAGATGTACATTGAGTTTTCTTTCAGGAATGTTAATCTCAATGATGTCTCCATCTTTGAGACAGGCAATCGGTCCATCACTTGCAGCCTCAGGGCTGATATGGCCAATACACGCTCCGCGTGTACCACCAGAAAATCGCCCGTCAGTTAATAGAGCAACATATTCACCTAAGCCCCTACCTGATATTGCAGATGTCACAGCAAGCATCTCTCTCATTCCCGGTCCACCTTTTGGCCCTTCATACCTGATGACAACGACATCTCCTTTTTCAATCTTACCTTCAAGAACAGCTTGAAGACACATCTCCTCGCTATCAAAAACCTTTGCTGGTCCTTTATGAACCATCATGCTGCTAACAACTGCTGATTGTTTAACAACACTTCCATCAGGAGCAAGATTGCCTTTTAGAATCGCTATTCCACCTTCCTTTGAATAGGGGTCTGAAAATTTTCTGACAATAGATGTGTCAAAATTACTCGCCTGTTGAGCTATCTCAGAAATTGTCTGACCTGAAACATTTTTTTCATCAGGATGTAAAAGACCTGCCTCAAGAAGTTCTTTCATCACAGCCGGAATACCACCAGCTGCGTCAAGATCTTCCATATGATGGGTTCCTGCAGGAGATATCCTGCAAAGATTTGGCACTTTCCTACTGATTCTGTCAAAAACATCAAGGGTCAATTCTATTTTTGCCTCATTTGCGATCGCAGGTAGGTGCAAAACCGTATTTGTTGATGCACCTATCGCCATATCAACAGCGATTGCATTTTCAAAAGAACGAAAATTCACAATATCCCTTATTTTGATATTGTTGTTGACAAGTTCCATAATCCGCATCCCTGATTTCTTTGCCAATCTTATTCTCGCAGAATTAACAGCAGGTATTGTCCCATTGTATGGCAACGCAATACCTAGTACCTCAGAAAGACAGTTCATTGAGTTAGCGGTAAACATTCCAGCACATGACCCGCATGTTGGACAAGCATATTCTTCCACTACTTTAAGTTGTTGCTGGTCCATCAATCCAGCCGAAACTTTACCAACTGCTTCAAACACAGAAATTAGATCCATTGTACCAAATCCAGGGCATTTACCAGCTAACATGGGACCACCGCTTACAAGGATTGTTGGTAAATTCAATCTCAGAGCAGCCATCATCATGCCCGGAATTATCTTGTCGCAGCGCGTAATCAAGACAAGACCATCAAAACCATGTGCCATTGCCATAATTTCTATAGAATCAGCTATCAGTTCCCTTGAGACAAGTGAATATTTCATACCAACATGACCCATGGCAATTCCATCACAAAC